>DASSFA010000068.1:0-11531 GCA_035694895.1 Rhodanobacteraceae bacterium
TTCAACACGCCCCAGGTGAAACTTCGTTGAAAGCGTAACGAGCGAAGGCTGCCATCCATGGCAAAGAGCTCCGTGGTTGCGCGTCGCCGGAGCGCAGGAAGCGGAGTGTACACGTCAGTACATGCGCATTCCTTCGCCCCAAAGCGGTACATCCATGTACCGGGCCTGATCCGAGCACCAATCCGCCGGCGCGCAAGATGCCGAGCGCAGCAGCTTTGCAATCGCGATCTACATGATGCCCTGCACGCCGGCCCCGAACGCCGTCACGAAGCGCGTGATGATCGCGGTGAGCGACAGGTTCACTTCCGGGAAATCGCCGACCGATTCGTAGCATTTCGAGAAGTTCGGGTCGCTGGGCGGCAGCGGGTCGCAACCGGGCTTCAACTGGTAGCTGGTCGCGTAATCCCACGGCCACAGGTCGAAGATCGGCAGGTGTCGTGACACCTCGCCGATCGCGTTGCTGACATCGCCGATCACCGGGATCGGATGGCGCGGGGCGATCAGCCACGCATTCTGCGGCTGGGTGGCGTTGACGATGTTCGCGCGCACCGCCGCGGCGAATTTCGGGTCGTACACGATCACCCCGGCTTCCGTGTTGTAGTTGGACGAGCGCGGGTCGAAATTGTGCGAGCCCACCATTGCCACCCGCCCATCCACCACCAGCGATTTGGCGTGCAGGCTGACGCGTGGCCCGTAGTCCTCCAGCTTGATGGGCACCGGTCCGCGCCGGCCGCCACCGAGCGCCGCGGCGACATTGCCGTCGGTCAACGAGATGTAGTTGGAGATCATCTGCGGTGCGTCGAGCGGATGCGGTTTCAGCTCGTGCAGGTCGAATCCGAAATCCACCAGGAAACGCTTGCGGTGCTTGTAGGAGAGTGCGTACACGCCGGACGCGTCGGTCGAGGCCAGCGAATTGGTCGAGACCAGCACGTGCACGGGCGGTTCGTGCTTGTGCAAACTCCGGAAGATGTCGCCGGCGCGATCGGTCAGGACCAGGTATGGCGTCTGAAGCACCACCTCGTGCTGCGCACCGCGCAGGAGCTTCATCAGGTCCCGCGTGAGCTCCTTGGCGTCGCGTCCGTGCACGGGCTTCGCCTTGGAGGGCAGGTCGTAGAAGTAGTCCACGCGTCCCACCGCCATGCTGGCGTCGGTGAAGTGCGTGCGCAGGAACTGCGGGTCACCGGCTTCGGCCTGCACGCGCGCGACCCGCCTGGGGACTCCGTAAACCGGCGCCACCCATGGCGGCGCGTCGAACGGATGCGCGAGGATGCGCGCATTGGCGTCGCGCAGATGCGTGAGCGGCACCGAGTACGGGTGGTTCCAGAAGATGTCGAAGCTCTCGGCCATCTGCCGCGCGGCGGGTCCGGCGACCAGCACGTCGCGATCGAGGAAGTCCAGCTGCGGATCCCAGTCGTAATAGCGGTCCTCGTAGTTGCGGCCGCCGGTGATGCCCACCTCGTCGTCCACCAGGAACAGCTTGTTGTGCATGCGCTGGTTGAAGCGGTGGAAGCGGAACAGCACGCTGGCGGTGTATTCGGCGAGGTTCGCCCGGGCCTTGTCGAAGGTCGGGTTGTACAGGCGGATCTCCAGGTTGTCGCTCGCGCGCGCCAGCCGCGAGAGCAACGCCGGATCGTTCAGCGAGCCCAGCTGGTCGGCGAGGATGCGCACCTTCACGCCGCGCCGCGCGGCATTCACGAGTTCGTCGAGCACCAGCAGGCCCGCGTCGTCCTTGGCCCAGATGTAGGTCTGGATGTCGATGGACTTGCGCGCCGCCCGGATCAGGTTGATGCGCGCCACCAGCGCGTCCTCGCCCACATCCAGCAGCGTGGCCACGTTGTGCGGATGTTTCGGATCCGACTGCGCGATCGCGGCCTTCGCCTGATCGAGGAACGGCGAGGGCCCGGCGCATGCATCCGCGGCGTGGCAGTCCAGGCGGCGGTCCACGCTGGCCGCGACGATCGCGTCGGCGCGGTGGATGCGCCGCGGCGACAGCGGCACGCAGCCGCCCAGCAGCACGGCCAGCGCACACAACAGCAGCAAGTGACGTCGCAACGGCATCGTTCTCCTCCGGATCCGGATGCTAACCCGGAGTAACGAGAAGGATGTCGAGATCGAACACGACCTTGTCGGACAACAAGCCGCGATGCGCGCGCATGCCGAATGCGCCGCGTGAAAGCGTGCCGTGCACGCGGATCGGACAGGTCAGCGGCTGCGCGGGGCAGGCGGAAGGCTGCACCGTGAACTGCACCCAGCGGCGCTGACCGCGCAGGTCGAGGATGCCTTCCAATGTGCCGCCGTCGGCCAGCACGGTCGGCGCGAGCGGCGAGGAGACGAAGTGGATGCGCGGATGTTGCGCCACGTCGAAGAAACCCGGGCCGCGCGCTTCCCGCAGCGCGTGGGCGTCATCCATGCTCAGGCTGCCGGCGTCTATCCAGGCGTCCACGACGTCGCGATCGGCATCGCTGCGCCGCAGCTCGCCATGCACGCCGTCGAATGCGCCACGCTCGTGGGTGAACCACAGCGTGCGCACGCTGAATCGCGCCGAGGAGTGCGCGCTGTCGATCGGCCAGACTTCCGGCGCCGCGTGCGCGGCCGCGCACGCCAGCGCCAGCAGCACCGTCGCGGCGGCGCGCGACATCACGGCGACCAGAAGGCGCGCAGCCGCGCGCTGCCCGGCTCGAAGCCGGATTCCTGCAATTCGATCCAGGCCATCCCGGCGGGCGGCACGCCTCGCGCATCCGGCGAGCGTCCGCTGACCAGCAACGCGAGCAACTGTTCCATCCCCGGATTGTGCCCGACCATCAGCATCTGCCGCGAACTGGCAGCGTGCTGCTCCAGCACGGTGATCAGCGCGCCCGGCGTCGCGTCGTAGATCTCCGGCACGAACTTCGGGATGGGCGAGGGCGCGCCATGCGTGAACAGCGCGTCCAGCGCACGTTCCACGGTCATCTGCGCACGCCGCGCCGGCGAACACAGCACCACGTCGGGCACTGCGTCCTGGCTGCGCAGCCAGGCACCGGCTTCGCGCGCCTCCTGTTCGCCGCGCAGGCTCAGCGGACGCGCACGGTCGCTGCCGCCCAACGCGATCTGCATCGCTTCGGCATGTCGCAGCAGGATCAACTCACGCGTCACGGCAATCGGATTCGGTTCGGGGGTCGCAAGAGCGGGAGCGTTGTCACTGGCCGGTACTGGAACCGGATGCCGGCTGCGATTCCGGTTGCGGCGGTTGCCAATCGGCCGGCGCTTCGGTGGGAATGCCATTGGCGCGCAAGGTGGAGAGCACCAGGCTCAACTCGGTCCCGCCGGTGCGCGCTGCGTCCAGCAGGGACTGCGCGAGCTTGTCGTCGGTGAGCGCCTTGACCCCGATCGCGCCGTAATTCTGCATCTGCCACGCAAGGTCGCGTGCCTGCTTCTGCGCATCGGCCTTGGCCGAAGGATCGAGTTCGCCGCGGATGTGCAAGCCGACCGCGCGGCCGACCGGGCTGCTGCCCCACTCCAGATCGTGCGCGGCTTTCAGGCAGTCGCCTTTCAGCGCGTCGTCCCTGGAGACGCTGTCCCCGCCGCACAGTTGCAGCAGCGGTTGCAATGAAGGCCGCGGCTGCTGGTTGGCGACCCCGAAGGTGATCAGCAATTCCACGCCCGCAGCGGTGGCCGGATCGCCCTGCCGCGCGCCGGCCATGGTGTCGGGCAGCGGCGGCAGCGTGCCAACGCTCTGCGCCACGCCTTGCAGGGCAATGCCGAAGTAATCGTCATACGCGTTGGCGGCGGCGGCCTTGGCGAGATCGGCGCGCACCGCCTTCGAATCGCCCTTGCCGGCATCCAGATCCATCGCCAGCATCCACACCGCCGCGTTGCCGGCGGCCTGCTTCTGCAGTCGCGCGAACGCATCCGCGTCAGGGCACGCATTGGCCTGCGCATCGCAATCGGCGAGTTGCGCCCAGGCGACGCCGGGACCGGCATCGGGCGCCTTGGCCGCGCGCGCGATCAGGTCGTGATAACTCAACCCTTCCGGCTGGTCCGGCAGCGGACGCGCCAGCAGCGCAGCGCCGAGCAGGTGCGCGGCGTCGCCGCGCAACGCCAGCACGCTCACGAGATCTTTCTGGTACTGCATCAGCGCGTTGATGCGCGCCTGCTCCACGGAGGTCGGCGCACCCGCTTGCGCCGCCGCGCTCGTGGCAGCCGCGGCCGGAGCCTGTCCGGGCTTCGGCTTGCTCTTGTGTTTGTGCGTTGCCGCCTGCGCGCCGAAGGCGAACAGCGTGGCTGCGAGGGCAATCGTCAGGGCGTGGCGACGCATGGCGTGATTCCGTGGCGAGGTCATTGAAGCTAGGCCGAGCAGGATGAATGCGAGCTTGCCGCGTGCTTCCTTGCTTCCATGAATCCTGAAGAAGCGTCGCGAGCGAAGGCATGTTGCGCGTTGCCGGAGCGCAGGAACCGGAGTGTATATGTCAATACATGAGGATTTCCTCGGCCCGCAAAACGGTACGTCCATGTACCGGGCCGGTCGAGCACCAGCTAGCCGGGGCGCAAGATGCCGAGCGCAGCAGCTTATTCAGGGGTTCAGGGCCGAGCGCATGAACTCCGGTTCCGCCAACGCCGCGCGGTGGATGGCGGCGTTGTAATAGCGCGTGGGGAACGATCCGGCCGTGGCGTCGCGCTCGCGGAACGCCGTGAAATCGGCGCCCTTGCACGCCATGGTGCAGCTCCACCAACCGGTGGGATAGCACGGTTGCGGAAACGGCAACGTGCGCACCGCGCCGAAACCGGCCTTGCGCATTTCATCGCGCATGGACTTGATCAATTCGAGATGCGCGATCGGCGATTCGGATTGCTGCACGAGGATACCGCCCGGTCCCAATGCGCGAAAGCAGGACGCATAGAACGCGGCATTGAACAGGCCTTCGGCCGGGCCGACCGGATCGGTCGAATCCACGATCACCACGTCGACGGAGCCCGCCGCGCAGTCGGCCATGTACCTGATGCCGTCGTCGAACAACAGTCGCGCGCGCGGATCGTTGTTCGCTTCGCACAGCTCCGGGAAATACTGTTCCGCCAGCCGCGTCACGCGTTCGTCGATCTCCACCTGCACCGCCTGCTCGACCTCCTTGTGGCGCAACACCTCGCGCAACGTGCCGCAATCGCCGCCGCCGATCACCACCACGCGTTTCGGCTGCACATGCGTGAACAGTGCCGGGTGCGACATCATCTCGTGGTAGAGGAAGTTGTCGCGGCTGGTCAGCATGATGCAGCCGTCGATCACCATCAGGTTGCCCCAATCGGTGGTCTGGTAGATCTCGATGTTCTGGAACTGCGTCTTCTCGGCGTGCAACTGCCGCTCGGTGCGGAACCCGATCGAGGAGCCGGAGGCGGCGTGCGCTTCGGTGAACCAGTTCAACTGCGGCATGGCGATCCCGGTCTGTGTGTTGGCGAACCCGTGATTGTAGCGGCCGCAGCACGCTTGGGCGCTACAATTCGCGCCGATCTCCAACTCCGTTCGCGCCGGGCGTAACGAACATGGTGATGGAGTCGAAGCGCACTGCCCTTCGACTCTGGCCCTCACGGGCCTGCGCTCAGGCGAACGGCATTTTTCACACTGCTCAGGAATCGCAATGTCCGACTGGAGCCTGGACGACGCCCGCCGCATGTATTCGGTCGCGCACTGGAGCGACGGCTACGTCGGCATCGACGGGCAAGGCCGCGCCGTCATGCGCCCGCGCGGTGCAAACGGCCCGGCGATCGCGCTGGACGAGGCCGCCGCGCGCGCGAAGGCGATGGGCGGGCGGCTGCCGCTGCTGCTCCGTTTTCCGGACATCCTGCTGGACCGGCGGGCAAGATTGCGCGCGGCCTTCGTGGAGGCGATGCGCGAACGCGATTACCACGGCGGTTACACCGCGCTGTATCCGATCAAGGTCAACCAGCAGCGCGCGGTGGCCGGCACGCTGGCCGGTGGCGAGGGATTCGGGCTGGAAGCGGGATCCAAGCCGGAACTGCTGGCCGTGCTCGGGCTCGCGCAACCCGGTTCGATGGTCGTCTGCAACGGCTACAAGGATGCCGACTACATCCGCCTTGCCCTGATCGGCCGCAAGCTCGGGCTGGACGTGGTGATCGTGATCGAGAAGCCATCCGAACTCGAACACGTGATCGAGCAGTCGCGCGCGCTCGGCGTCGAGCCGAAGCTCGGCGTGCGCGTGCGTCTGGCATCCATCGGCGCGGGCAAGTGGCAGAACACCGGCGGCGACAAGGGCAAGTTCGGCCTGACGCCGAAGCAGTTGCTGGCGCTCGCCGACAAATTGAAGGCGGCGCACCTCGCTCACACGCTTCGCCTGTTGCACTTCCACATGGGCTCGCAGATTTCCAACCTGCGCGACATCGCCAACGGCATGCGCGAGGCGGTGCGGCACTTCGCCGAGCTGCGCGCGCTCGGCCTGCCGCTGGATCACGTGGACGTGGGGGGCGGGTTGGGCGTGGATTACGAAGGCACGCGCTCGCGCAGCGAATGCTCGATCAACTACGACCTGGATCAATACGCACGCGCCATCGTCGAGCCGCTTGCCGCCGCCTGTGCGGAAATGGGCCTGGAACATCCGCACGTGCTGACCGAATCCGGCCGCGCCATGACCGCGCACCACGCGGTGCTGGTGGTGAACGTCAGCGAGATCGAATCCGCGCCCGTGGGGGAAATCGCGGCGGCGTCAAGCGACGAACCGCAGGTGTTGCGCGCGTTGCGCGCAACGCACGCCGCACTCGACCGGCGGCCGGTGCTGGAGGTATGGCATGAGGCGCAGCATTGGCTGGCCGAAGGGCAGGCGCTCTATGCGCAGGGCGCGCTGGATCTCGCGCACCGCGCGAAGCTGGACGATTTCCATTACGCGATCGCGCGCGGCGTGCGGGCGCGGCTGAAGCCGGAGGAACGCGCGCATCGCGAAGTGCTGGACCAGCTCGATGCCAAACTCGTGGACAAGGTGTTCTGCAATTTCTCGGTGTTCGAATCCATCCCGGACGTGTGGGCGATCGACCAGGTGTTCCCGATCATGCCGCTGACGCGGCTTGACGAGAAGCCCACGCGGCGCGGCACGCTGGCCGACCTCACCTGCGATTCGGACGGGCGCGTGGACCAGTACGTCGATTCGGAAGGGCTGGACGTCAGCCTGCCCCTGCATGAGCTACGCAAGGACGAGCCGTATCGGCTCGGCATCTTCCTGGTCGGCGCGTACCAGGAGACGCTGGGTGACATCCACAACCTGTTCGGCGACACCGATGCGGTGAACGTGCGCATCGACGGCAACGGCTTCGCGCTCGATGGGCTGCGTCGCGGCGATGGTTCCGACATGCTGCTCGATTACGTCGGTTATCGGCTCGACGACCTGCGCGCCGCCTATCGCGCCAAGATCACCGCCGCACGCGTCCCCTCGGACGAGGCGCAACGCTTGCAAGCCACGCTGGAAGCGGGACTGACGGGATACACGTATCTGCAGGAAGCGTGATCGCGCAAACGAGGGATGCTTTGCGCCAGCGCGCTCCTACATGTCCCTTGCCACCTGCAATCCCGCCGCCGACTGGCTGACCGGCATGACCTCGATGCGGTTGATGTTGAGATGCGGCGGCAGGTTGGCGATCCACCAGACCGTCTGCGCGATATCTTCGGAAGTGATCGGATGCGCGCCCCGGTACATCGTGTCGGACGCGGCTTGGTCGCCACCGGTGCGCACCAGCGTGAATTCGGTTTCCGCCATGCCAGGTTCCACGGAAGTCACGCGCACGCCGCTGCCGTGAAGGTCGGTGCGTAGCCCCAGCGAGAACTGCGTGACGAAGGCCTTGGTGCCGCCGTACACGTTTCCGCCGAAGTACGGGTAAGTCCCCGAGATCGAGCTGATGTTGACGATCGCGCCGCGCCGCTCGATCAGCTTCGGCAACAACAGGCGCGTCAGCGTGACCAGCGCGGTGATGTGGGTGTCGATCATCTGCCGCCACTGCGCCAGATCGCAGTCCTGCGCAGGCTTCGTGCCCAGCGCCAACCCCGCGTTGTTCACCAGCAGGTCAATGCCGCGGAAGTCTTCCGGCAGCGCCGCCAATGCGCTGCGTATCGCCGGCTCGTCGCGGATGTCGAAGGCGGCCGTGTGCACGCGCTCGCTGCCGAAACGCTCGACCAGATGCTGCAAACGATCCGCGCGACGCGCGCAGGCGATCACGCGCCAGCCGTTCTGCGCGAACAGCGCCGCGATCGCGGCGCCGAAGCCGGAGGAAGCGCCGGTGACGAGGACCGTCCTGTCCATCGCGCCTACTTCTCCTTCAACGCGATTGCATGGATGCCGGCGGACGACAACCGCTGCTTCGCCGCTTCCAGGTCGGTCGCGGAAGCGAAGGGCCCCAGCCTGACGCGATGCCAGGTCTGGCCGTTGATGTTGACCGGCTGCACGTTGGCGGTGAAGCCTTGCAGCGCGAGCTTGGCTTTCATGCTGTCGGCATCGGCGCTGCTCGGGAAAGAGCCGACCTGCAGCAGATAGCCGCTGCCCGCAGCCGCATTGCCCGCCGTCGCGGTACCGGCATTGTTCGCCGCGGCGGCTTTCTGCTGTTCGGCCTTCGCCTGCGCGGACAACTGCGCGTCCGGGATCACCACTTCCTTTTCCGGCAGTACCGAATAGAAATCGAACGTCGGCTTGGACGTGTCTTTCGCCGCCTGGTCGGCGATGCCCGGCGCGCTTGCCTGCGGCGCGGTCGCCTGCGGATTGGGTTGCGGCTGGTCGTGCCGGCGCAGGGACGGCGCATAGCCGCCGAGCACCACGATCGCGCACAACACCGCGCCTATCACCACGCCACTGCCGAACAAGATCCAACCCGGCGCGCCGTTGCCGTTGCGCACCGCCTGCCTGCCGTTACCGCGTTTGCTTGCCATGTCTTCGCCAGAAAATGAATGTGTCATCCGCTCGTGCCGAGGTATCGAAGCACGGATGGATGCGGCATTGTCGCGGATTTTGGTTCGCCCTTCGATACCTCAGGGCGAACGGACTGACTACATCGTCTCCGGAGCCGAAAGCCCCAACAGTCCCAGCCCGTTTGCCAGCACCTGCCGCGTGGCGAACGCCAGCGCCAGCCGCGCGTCGCGAAGGCGCTCGTCCTCGACCAGGAATTGCTCGGCGTTGTACCAGGTGTGGAACGCCTGGGCGAGTTCACGGAGGTATTGCGCCAGCAGATGGGGTTCCAGGCAATCGGCCGCGGTCTCGACGATCTCGGGATAACGCGACATTTCCACCATCAGGATTTGCGCATGCGGGCTTTCCAGGCGGTCGAGGCTGGCGAGCGCCGGCTTGCGGTCGAACATGATGCTGCGCTCGCGCATCTGGCGCTCCACGCTGCAGATGCGCGCGTGCGCGTACTGGATGTAGTAGACCGGATTGTCCAGGCTCTGCGAGCGCGCGAGGTCGATGTCGAAGACGAGTTGCGAATCGCTCTTGCGGCAGATCAGGAAATAGCGCGTGGCGTCACGGCCCACTTCGTCGAGCAGGTCGCGCAGCGTGACGTAGCCGCCGGCACGCTTGGAGATCTTCACCTCCTCGCCGTGCCGCATCACCGTGACCATCTGGTGCAGCACGTATTCGGGCCAGCCTTTCGGAATGCCCAGGTCGAGCGCCTGCAGGCCGGCGCGTACGCGCGCCAGCGAGCCGTGGTGGTCGGCACCCAGTTCGGTGATCGCGCGCTTGTAGCCGCGTTGCCATTTGCTGAAGTGATAGGCCACATCCGGCACGAAGTAGGTGTAGGTGCCGTCGGACTTGCGCATCACGCGATCCTTGTCGTCGCCGAAGTCGGTGGACTTCAGCCACAACGCACCTTCGGCCTCGTAGGCGTGGCCCTCGTCCACGATGCGCTGCACCGCCTGTTCCAGCTTGCCGTTGGCGTACAGCGACGACTCCAGGAAATGCACGTCGAACTTCACGCCGAATGCCTGCAGGTCCATGTCCTGCTCGTTGCGCAACCACGCAACCGCGTAATGGCGGATCGCTTCCAGGTCGTCGACGTCGCCGCTGGCCACGCGCGCGCTGTCCCAGGCGCTCTCGTCGCGGCTGGCCGGCTCGCGCGCCACGTAGGCCTGCGCGATGTCGCGGATGTATTCGCCGCGGTAACCGTCCTCCGGCCAGCGCGGATCGTCCGGCTCGATGCCGAGGCAACGCGCCTGCACCGACAGCGCGAGGTTCTGGATCTGCGCGCCGGCGTCGTTGTAGTAGAACTCGCGCGTGACGTTCCAGCCAGTGGCCTCCAGCAGGCGACAGATGGTGTCGCCGATGGCCGCGGCGCGCCCATGGCCGACGTGCAGCGGACCGGTCGGGTTGGCCGAGACGAATTCCACGCCCACGATCTTGTGCGCGCCGACCCGGCTGCGGCCGTAGTCGAGTCCCTGCGCAAACACGCGGCCGAGTTCGGCGTGATAGGCCTTGCGGCTCAGGAAGAAATTGATGAAGCCGGGGCCGGCGATCTCGACTTTCTCGACCTGATCGCTGGCCGGCAGCGCGCCGACGATCATCTCGGCCAGCTCGCGCGGCTTGCGCTGTTGGGTCTTGGCCAACTGCAGCGCGATATTGCTGGCGAAATCGCCATGGGCGCGATTGCGCGTGCGCTCGACCACGAATTCGGGCTGGCTGTTCAGGGCCAGTTCGCCGCGCTTGTTCAGGGCGTTGACGGCGTCCAACAGCAGGTCGCGCAGGATCTCTTTCACGGTCATCCAGGCTGGGAAAGAACAAACATCGTAACCCACACTGGGAGAAAACCGCATGGTGGCCGGGGGTCCGGAGCGTGTGGATAAGTTTGTGGGCAGCCGGTCCGACGGAATTCGGCGGGCCCTTGTCAAAGCCGCATTCATGCGTCAGTCACGTGAAAAATCCTCTGACTGGCAATGAGTTGCGAGTACGTTCGCGAGTCTGTGGCAAGAGTGCCGGGCAAATCCGCGCCGCGGCGGCGTGTGAATAACTGCGGGAGACGGGAGACGGGAGACGAGAGACGGAGGGGCAGATCGAAGCGAGGCCGAGCGGGCGCTCAACCGTGCTTCGCCTCCCTCTTTCCCGTCTCCCGTCTCCCGAATCAGATCAAACCGCGCGCGGCCATCGAGGTCGGCTCGCCGGCACCGATCACGAAGTGGTCCAGCACCCGCACGTGCACCAGCGCCAGCGCGTCGCGCAACTCGCGGGTGATCGCGCGATCCGCGGCCGAGGGTTCGGCCACGCCGCTGGGATGGTTGTGGGCGAAGATCACCGCCGCCGCGTTGTGGGCGATGCAGGCACGCACCACCTCGCGCACGTGCACCGAGGCGCCGTCGATCGTGCCGCGGAACAGTTCCTCGAAACCGAGCACGCGGTGGCGGTTGTCCAGATACAGGCAGGCGAACACTTCGTAAGGCAGATGCGCCAACCGGGCCTTCAGGTAATCGGCGCTGTCGCGCGGCGTGGTCAGGGCAGGCTGTTGGTGCAATTCCTCGGCAAGGCAGCGTCGCGCCAGCTCCAGGGCGGCCGACAACCGCGCGCGCTTGGCAGGTCCCAACCCGCGCG
>DASSFA010000069.1:0-2412 GCA_035694895.1 Rhodanobacteraceae bacterium
CAGGCTCTGGGTAATCGGGTACATGGGTCCGGCCATCGCGCCCTGCAGCGCGCGAAAGACCACCAGCATCCCCAAGCTCGTCGAGAGGCCGCAGGCCATCGAGCACAGACTGAACATCAGGGTCGCCCAGATGAACGGCCGCACCTCGCCGAAGCGGCGTGTCAGAAACCCGGTCAGCGGCAGCGTGATTGCATTGGCTACCGTGAACGAAGTGATCACCCAGGTGGACTGGTCCTGGCTCGCCCCGAGATTGCCGGCGATAGTCGGCAGCGACACGTTGGCGATCGTGAGGTCGAGCACCTGCATGAACGTTGCAAGCGCCAGCCCGAACATCGCGAGCGGCCTGTTGGCCGGGCGGAATGCGCCGCCAGCCCCGGCCTGTACGCTTGCCGCGGAAGAGGCCATCAACCCTCGGGCGGCCTGCCCGGCGCGCGCGCGCCATGCGCCACAGCGCGGCCACGCGTGACGGAGGACGGTCCGTTGTCATGGATGATCCGGGCGATGATCCCATTGATCTTCACGGGATCGCGCACGTAGACATCCGTGCTGAATGCCGGATGCCGCGGCGGCTGACTCGCGAGCGTCGCCCCGGACTCATCGTGAAGATCGGCTTTCACCCGCATCGACAGGCCAATCCGCAGCGGATGCCGGCCAAGCTCCTGCGGATCGAGCGTGATGCGCACCGGCAGCCGCTGGACGATCTTGATCCAGTTGCCCGACGCATTCTGCGCAGGCAGCAGCGAGAAGGCGCTGCCGGTGCCGATCCCGAGGCCGGCGATGTGGCCATGGAAGGTCACGTCGCCGCCGTAGAGATCGGATGTCAGTGTCACCGGTTGGCCGATACGCATGCGGCCGAGTTGGGTCTCCTTGAAGTTGGCGTCCACCCATACCTGGCGCAGGGGGACCACTGCCATGAGCGGCGTGCCCGGTTGCACCCGCTGGCCCACCTGCACGGTTCGCTCCGCCACATAGCCGGACACCGGAGCGACCAGCGTGGTCCGCTCCATGTCCAGCCAGGCGGCGCGAACCTTCTCGGCGGCTGCCATTACATCTGGGTGCGAGGCTATGCGCGTGTCCTCCACCATCGCGCCCTTGGTGGCAAGTTGCGCCTGTGCGGCCGCCAGCGCGCTGCGTGCAGCTGTCAACGCATCGTGTGCGTGCGCGAGATCCTCCGCCGAGACTGCGCCCGTAGCCTCGAGTCCCTGGCGCCGACGGTAATCCGCCTCCGCCTGGCGCACTTCGGATTCACGCACCGCAACGTCCGCCTGGGCGTTGCGAACGGAACTGTACAGCCCGCGCACCTTGCGGACGGTCTGCGCCAGAGCGGCTTCCGCCTGGGCAAGTGCCACCTCTTCGTTTGAAGAGTCCAGCGTGACGAGAGGCTCACCCGCGCGAACGTAATCGTTGTCGTCCGCGCCGATGCTGATCACGGTGCCCGGGATCTGCGGCGTGATCTGCACGACGTTGCCATCGACATAGGCATCGTCCGTACTCTCGTACCAGCGCCCGAGGAAGAAGTACCACGCGCCACCGAGAATCGCGGCGAGCACCACGACCAGCACCAGGATGCGAAACCCGAGGCGCCTCCTTCGCTGCCGCCGGGCAGCGCGACCGGCTGCCGCATCAGCCGCAGATTGGGGGTCGGTTGCAGAGTCCATGGGATTTCCTTGTCGTGCACCCGGTGCTCACCCGGCGCAAACCCTCAGCTTGAAACGTCGCGGCAGTAGTTGTCAAGGCAAATATATGCCGAACGCATGATCATGCGGCGCGTTGACACGCGTTTTCGTTCGCCGCAGCGGCCGCAATGGCGCGTCAACCCGCGGCGGATTCGTGCGCTCTGTTGGCGCAATGGCGAGCGCATGCTGCGTCGCCGCATCAGGACACAGGTGAGGACTTCAACATGCATCCCAAGTTATTGCGCGTCGCAGTCTGCGCGACGCTCGTAGCCAACCTCGCCGCCTGCGGTGGCGGCGGCGGTAGTTCGTCCGATGCGGGCGCAAGCATCGGCAACTCGCCTCCGCAAAGCGCGCAGATGGCGATGATCATCAGCGACGCCTCCTCGGATGACTGGGCTACTGTCGGCATCAAGATCATCAGCATCGCGCTCACACCGCAAGGCGGCGGCAATCCGGTGACGGTGTATACGGCGGCTGCGACACCTCCCGTGGTAAACCTGGAGCAGCTCGATCAGATCGGGGAACTCCTCGGCAACGTGCCGGTGCCCGTAGGAACCTACACCGGCGCCACGGTGACGATCAGCGCGAATCCCGGCGATGTCGATCTCGTGGTCGCGGCGGAGCCGGAGTCGGGTTTCGCCGGTACGCCCGGCGAGGCCATTCCATCCTCCGACATCCAGGTCGTGGGCGCCAAGGGATCCACCGGCAGCCTCACGGTGCCGGTCAGCCTGACCTT
>DASSFA010000070.1:0-2676 GCA_035694895.1 Rhodanobacteraceae bacterium
GGATAGGGCGTGTCCTGCGGCGGCTGCACGTCGGCCTGCGGGTTGACGTCGGCGAACGCCGCGCCCGCGCCCAAGGCAAGTGCGAGCGCTATGGCAAGGCGGGTCGGGACGAGCGACGAAGGACGGCGCGATGCGAACGACATGGCGATACCTGCAACGAAGGACCAGCCTTCGAATCTAGCAGTATCGCCGCGCGGCGCGGATGGGCCGGACGGCATGGATGCGTGAAGACGCTCACGTATGGCGGCGGTCAGATGTTCGCCGCGCGCGCCTGTGCCTGACGTTCCCCTTCACGCGCCAGCCGGCTGTGGCGGATACCGTAAGCAAAGTAGATGACCAGGCCGATGCCCATCCAGATCACGAACCGCCAGATGGTGATGCCCGGCAGCCCGCCGATCAGCGTGACGCCGCCACCCTGCGCGGACCACGGCCAGCCGATGATCAGGAACAGCGAGAACAGCACGCCCAGCGGCGCGATGATCCAGATCGCCGGCGTTCGGAAACTGCGCTGGATGTCGGGACGACGCACACGCAGGATCAGCACGGCGAGGCAGATCACGATGAACGCCGAGAGCGTGCCGATGTTCACCAGTTCCGCGACTTCGCCGATCGGCAGGAAGCCCGCGACGAGCGCGGTGAACACGCCGAGGATCACGGTCGGGCGCGCCGGCGTGCCGTAACGCGGATGCACGCGCGAGAACCACTTCGGCAGCAGGCCGTCGCGCGACAGCGCGAACCAGATGCGCGCCGCGCCCAGCATGAAGCCGAACAGCACGCTGGTCAGTCCGCACACCGCCGCGATGTTGATCGCGCCACGCACCCAGTCCAGGTGCAGCGCGGCGAATGCCGCGTCCACCGGTGCCGGCGAATTCAACTGGCTGTACGGCACCATGCCGGTGAGCACCAGCGACACCGCCAGGTACAGCGCCATCGAGAGTGCCAGCGACAACAGCACCGCGCGCGGCAGGTCGCGCTGCGGGTTGCGCGCTTCCTCGGCCGCGGTGGTCAGCGTGTCGTAGCCGAAGCAGGCAAAGAACACGATGCTCGAAGCCGCCAGCACGCCGCCCCAGCCGAAGTGCGTCGCGCCGTTTTCGGTCACCGCCGGCGGCACGAACGGATGCCAGTTGGCCGGGTTGACGTAGAAGGCGCCGGCGATGATCACCAGCGCCACGCCGATCACCTTGATCGCGACGATGATCGTGTTCAGCCGCGCGCCCACTTCGGTCTTCACCGTCAGCATCCATGCGATCACGAGCGAAATGCCCGCGGCGATCACGTTGAAGACTTTGCCCGAATGCGGATTGGCCGGATCGTAGGCACCCTGCAGCCACAGCGGCAGGTGCGCGCCTGTCAATTGCGTCACGAGCGCCTGCACGTAACCGGACCAGCCGATCGCGACCACCGCGACGATCAGCGCGTATTCCAGCAGGAGATCCCAGCCGATGATCCAGGCCAGCAATTCACCGAGTACCGCGTAACCGTAGGTATAGGCGCTGCCGGTCACCGGGATCATGCCGGAGAATTCCGCGTAGGCCAGCGCCGCGCAGGCACTGCCGATGCCGGCGACGATGAAGGAGAGGATCACCGCCGGGCCTGCATTGGTCGCGGCCTGCTGGCCGGCCAGCACGAAGATGCCGACGCCGATGATCGCGCCGACGCCGATGGCGGTGAGTTGCCAAACCCCCAGCACGCGACGGAAATCGCCGCGCGTTTCGGCCTCCGCGCGCAGGGCTTCGACCGATTTGTGGCGCGTCAGTTGCGCGAGGAGGCTCATGGTGTTTGTTCCGGCGGCGTGAGGCTCGCGCGATCATAACCGCGAGTTCGCTGCTACGCATGTGAGTTTTCACACTGACATCCATGTCCTTTTCCGCGCCGTCCCACGGCGCGGGTTACTTTCCTTTCGGGTGTAGGAGCGCGCCTGCGCGCGACAGAGAGAAACAAGTCGCAAGCAACCATCCATGGAGCGTTTCCCGGCCCGCACATCCATGTGCGTGCGTCCGGCTGCGATGCTCGGCGCCATGCGACGGCGCCGAGCTCACTTCGACACGGCCATCCATGGCCTGCTCCTTCGTGTCCCGATACGCAACCCGGTCAATTGCGCGACAATCGCGCTCCTCATGTCGCAGAAACCACCCACCCGCAAACGCCGCCCGCCCGCTCCCGTCGCACGCCCGCGCCAACCCCTGCCGCCGCGACGCGCGCCCGTGCGTCCCGAAGATTCGTCGCTGCGCTCGACGCGCGCGATCGAATTCCTGTTGCGCGCGCTGCCGGCGAACTGGCGCGGCAAGGCGCGCGATTACCTGATCCTGGTGCGGATGGATCGCCCGGTCGGCGCGCTGCTGCTGCTGTGGCCGACGTGGTGGGCGCTGTGGCTGGCGGCCGGCGACTTCCCGCCGTGGCAGCCGTTCCTGATCTTCACCGTCGGTGTGTTCCTGATGCGGTCCGCCGGCTGCGCGATCAACGACTTCGCAGACCGCAACCTCGATCCGCAGGTGCAGCGCACCGCAGGGAGACCACTCGCCGCAGGCCGCGTGAAGCCGGGTGAGGCGTTGCTGATCTTCGTGATCCTGAGCCTGATCTCGTTCGCGCTGGTGCTGGCGTTCACCAACACGCTGACGATCGAACTGTCGTTCGTGGGCGCGGCGCTCGCTGCGCTCTATCCGTTCTCGAAACGCT
>DASSFA010000071.1:0-9223 GCA_035694895.1 Rhodanobacteraceae bacterium
CGAAGCGGCGATGCGCGACATCATCCGTTACTACACGCGCGAGTCGGGCGTGCGCAATCTCGAGCGCGAACTCGCCAAGATCTGCCGCAAGGTGGTCAAGGAACTGACGTTGGCCGAAGACAGGAAAGCCGCGCGCAACAAGAAGGCCGAACAGGAGACGACGGAGCAGGCCGAAGCCAAACCGGCGGTCGCGCCCGCGAAAGCGAAGGCCAAGAAGACCATCAAGGTCGATTCGGGCAACCTGGACAAGTACCTGGGCGTGCGTCGGCACAGCTTCGGCCGCGCCGAGGAGCAGAACGAGGTCGGTCTGGTCACGGGCCTCGCCTGGACCCAGGTCGGCGGCGACCTGCTCAGCATCGAGGCGACCGTGGTGCCCGGCAAGGGCAAGCTGATCCTTACAGGACAGCTGGGCGATGTGATGAAGGAATCCATCCACGCGGCGCAGTCGGTCGTGCGTGCACGCAGCGAACGGCTGGGCATCGATCCGGACTTCCACAACAAGTACGACATCCACGTGCACGTGCCGGAAGGCGCCACGCCCAAGGATGGTCCCAGTGCAGGCATCGCGATGTGCACCGCGCTGGTATCGGCGTTGACGAAAGTGCCGGTGCGCTCGGAAGTGGCGATGACCGGCGAGATCACCCTGCGCGGGCGCGTGTTGCCGATCGGCGGCCTCAAGGAAAAGCTGCTGGCAGCGCACCGCGGCGGCATCACCACCGTGATCATTCCGGAAGAGAACGAGAAGGATCTGGCCGACATCCCGAAGAACATCACCGGTGCGCTGAAGATCCACCCGGTGCGCTGGATTGACCAGGTGCTCGACCTGGCGCTCGAACGTCCGCTGGAACCCGCGCAGGCTCGCGACGAGCAGCAGCCCGGCGCCAGCGACGTGCCGCACGAGGCGGGACACGAAGCAGGCGACGAGAACGCACCGGCGCGCCCGCACTGAGAGCGGAGGTTCGAAGTTCGGCGGGGATGCGCGCCTCGGCTACGATTCGGCGCCGCCAGCGATCCGGGCGTCGGCGTGCACGGTCAACGCCGTACGGACGATGATGCGCAGTCCTTCGACGATCTCATCCAGCGGCATGCCTGGTGCGGCATGCCGCTGGGCCTGTTCGGGCAGATAGGGCACGTGCACGAAGCCGGCGCGCGCATGGTCCTGCACTGCATGCATCAGCGCATAGAACACGTGGTTGCAGACGTAGGTGCCGGCGGTCTGCGATATGTGCGCGTCAATGCCGGCATCGTTCAGACGCGCGAGCGCGGCCTTGATCGGCAGCGTCGAGAAATACGCGGCCGGGCCGTTGCCCACGATCGGCTGATCGATCGGCTGCGCGCCGGCGTTGTCCGGGATGCGTGCATCGATCACGTTGATCGCCACGCGCTCGAGCGAGATGCCCTGTCGACCTCCAGCCTGCCCGATCGCGATCGCCACGCGCGGCGTGGTTTCCTGCAGACCCTTGCGCAGGACGCGCAGTGATCCTTCGAATTCGGTCGGCAGTTCCATTGCGATTACACGGTGGCCTTCGATCGTCTCGCCATCCAGTGAGCGCGCGGCCTGCCACGAGGGGTTGATCGCTTCGCCGGCGAACGGCGCGAAGCCGGTGAGCAGCACAGCGGGTTGCCGGTTGTCGGTTGTCGGTTTCAAGAGCGGAAGACCAGAAAGTACATGAGGACCAGATTCACGACCAGCAGCGCCGCGCCGGTTTTCCATTGTGCGCGGATCACGTCGGACTGATTCGGCAATTCGAGCAGCGCAACCGGCACGATATTGAAGTTCGCCGCCATCGGCGTGAACAGCGTCCCGCAGT
Source organism: Rhodanobacteraceae bacterium (assembly GCA_035694895.1). Classification (GTDB taxonomy): domain Bacteria; phylum Pseudomonadota; class Gammaproteobacteria; order Xanthomonadales; family Rhodanobacteraceae; genus 66-474. The sequence goes on from DASSFA010000071.1 coordinate 1,812, forward strand.
AGCCGGTCAGCATGCCCAGCGCGCCGAGGATCCCCGGGTTGGCGCCGTGCAGGTGGATCAACAGCGGCAGGCCGATGCCGGCGGTCAGCACGGGAAACGCGGCGAAGGCGTTGCCCATGATCGCCGTGAACAACACCATGCCGATGCCGTAGGCGACGACGCAGGCGAGCGCGCTGTTGACCGGGATCGCCATCCTCACGAGCTGCGCGATTGCATCGCCCACGCCGGTTGCCGCGAACACACCACCGAGTGCCGCGAGTGTCAGGGGAAGCAGGGCGGCCCAGCCGAGCGTATCGAGCAGGCGCCGGCCTTCGAAGAGACCCGCCCGCGGTTTGGCACGCGTGACCCACAAGGCCGCAACCAGGGCGACCATGCAGGCGAACGCCAGGCCCGTCAGCGTCATCTGCTTCTGTTCGAAGAGGCGCGCGCCTCCGAAGGCCGCGTAGCCGCCGAACAAGGCAACGACCATCGTCACCAGCGGGATCAGGACCGCCGGCGCGAACAGCTTGTGCCGTAGCCGCCGCGCATCCGCTTCGCGCATCGCCTCGTCGCGCTCGCGCAATTCGCCGCGATGCATGCGCGGCGCCAGCACCGCCAGCGCGAGCACGCCGATGCCGGCGAGCTGGGCCGGAAGTTCGTGATGCAACTTCGCCTCCGCGAGCACGAAGTCGCCGCACGCGAACAGGGCGCCCAGCACCGCCCAGAACGCCGCGTGCCACCAACGCCGTCCGTGCAGGTTCAGCAGCGCCGCCCCGGCGAGAAACAGGGCGAGCAACCAGTAGGCTTGCTCAATGCGCAGCATCGCGTTGCACCGCTGCGGCGTCGGGGGCGGGTGCGTGCGTTCCAATCCGGCGCGCGAACAGCACGCTGCGAACGCCGTGGATCACGAATGCGGAGATCGCGGTCGGCAACGCCCACAGCGCGATCTGCAGCGGTTGCAACTCGATGCCGTGCTGAGCGTAGAAACCCTGTATCAGCAGCACCGCGCCCAGCGCGATGAACACATCCTCTCCGAAGAACAGGCCGACGTTGTCCGTCGCGGCGCAGAACGCTCTCACGTCATTGCGTTCTTCCTGTTCCAGCGGCGCGCCACGCTTTTCCGCCGCGGCCTCGGCCATGGGTGCCAGCAGTGGGCGCACGGTCTGCGCGTGACCGGCCACGTTGGTGAGCCCCAGCATGGACAGGATCTGGCGCAAGCCGAGATAAGCAATCAGCAGTCGCGAGAGCGTCAGTCCGCGAAGCGAGGAAATCCAGTTGCGCGCGTGTTCGCGCAGGCCCGCACGCTCGAGCACGCCGATGGCGGGCAGCGTGAGGACGTACAGCAGCAAGGCGCGTTCGGAAACGAAGCTGGTTCCCAGCAGGGCAAGCACATCGCCGACGCTCTTGCCCGCGGCGAGCCCCGATACCACGCCGGCCGCGACAACGACCGGCACCGGATTGAAGCGCAGGGCGAAGCCGAGCACGACCACCGCGACGCCCAGCAATGGCAGCCAGTGCATCATGTGCGCACCGGTGCGGCTACGCGCAGCCCTTCGCGTTCCAGTGCCGAACGCAGGCGACTCGCGAACTCGCCCGCGTTCGCGCGATCGCCATGCACGCACAAGCTGTCCGCCTCGATGCGCACGCGCGAACCGTCGTCCGCAACGACTTCGCCTCGCCTGGCGATCGAAACGGCCTGCGCGACGGCTTCATCGACGTCTTCGAGCACCGAACCGGGTTGCGAGCGCGGAGCCAGTGAACCGTCCGCACGATAGCGGCGGTCGCAAAAGGCTTCCTGCGCGCAAGCAAGCCCTGCCTCGCGCGCGGCGGCAATGGAAGCGCTGCCCGAGAGCCCGACCAGGATCAGGTGCGGATCGAAATCGCGGACCGCGTTGGCAATCGCATCGGCCAGCCCGCGGTCGCGCGCCGACATGTTGTAGAGCGCGCCATGCGGCTTCACGTGATGCAGTTTCGCGCCGGCCGCATTTGCGAAGGCGGCCAGCGCGCCGACCTGGTACAGCGTCTGCGCGTACAGCTCGTCGGGCGAGGTTTCGATTTCTCGCCGGCCGAAGCCCTGACGGTCGGGCAGGGAAGGGTGCGCGCCGATCGCCACGCCGTGGCGAACGCACAGCTCGACCGTACGGCGCATCGTCTCCACATCGCCCGCGTGAAAGCCACAAGCGATACTGGCGGAGGAGATGTGCGGCATCACCGCCGCATCATCGTAGCCTTCGCCGAGGTCGGCGTTGAGATCGATCGTTTTCACGCGCCCCGCTTCAACCGGCCGGCGATGAGCGTTTCCATTTCGCGCAACTGCCGCTCGTGTTCGCGCAGCGCCTGCCGCGCTTCTTCCAAGGTGCATGGCGCAAAGCGTAGCGCATCACCAGGGCGGCGTTGTGCGAGCCGCGGCAAATCCACGGCTGCGATCTGGCCGATGCGCGGATAACCGCCGCTGACCGGATGTTCCACGCCGAGTGCGATCGGCTGGCCGGACGGCGGCAGTTGCACGGTGCCCGCGACACACGCTTCGCTGACCATCTCGACCGGCTCGGACAATTCGAGCGGATCGCCCTCGAGCCGGCAGCCGACGCGATTGGAATCAGCGGCGATCCGGAAGCGCTGTCCGTAAAGCGACACGCGCGATTTCGCGTCGAGCAGGTGGGCGTGGGTCCCCGGCAGCAGCCGCAGGGGAAGTTCCGTGTCGGGCTCGAACCATGGCCGCGGATTGATGCTCCATTTGAGCGAAACGGGATCAGGTCCGTTTTCCGACAAGGAGGCCAGATGGGAAACCGGTTCCATCGCGCCGATTTTCAAAATGTCCCCGGTGCGAAGCGGTCGCCCGAGCGGACCCAGCGCGGCATTCACGTCCAGGCTGCGGCTGCCCAGCACCGGTTCGAAGTCGAAACCGCCATGCACGGCCAGATACGCGCGGCAGCCTTGCCGGATCGAACCCAACTCCAGAACCGCATGCTTCCGCACGAAAGCCGGCGCCCACATCGGAACCGGCTGCTCGTGCACGCGCGCTGCAATCGGCGCGCCGGCCAGCGCGATCCACGCATCGGCGTGGAACTTCAGCGCCGGCCCGAGCAGGGTGATTTCGAGCGCGCACGCATCCGGCGCATTGCCGGCCAGCGCGTTGGCAAGTCGCAGGGCGGGCTCGTCGAATGCGCCGGCGCTTCCCACGCCCAAATGCGCGTGACCAACGCGTCCGCGATCCTGCGTGGTCGTCAACAGCCCGGGCTTGAGCAGTTCGACGCTCACGCGGCCGACTCCGACAGGGAGACGAACTCGCCCGCATCGATCGGGCGGAACCGCACGCGATCGCCGGGCGCGAGCAGGCAGGCTGGATCGCGCTGAGGATCGAAGAGGGTTGCCGGCGTCCGCCCGATCAGCATCCAGCCGCCCGGCAGCTCGCGCGGATAGATGCCGGTCTGCGCGCCGCCGATCGCGACCGATCCGGCCGGTACGCGCGTGCGTGGCGTGACGCGTCGTGGCGTGTGCAGCGCGCGATCCATGCCGAGCAGATACGGGAATCCCGGCGCGAAGCCGAGCATGGCAACAGCGTATTCGCGTGCGGTGTGACGCTCGATCACCTGTTGCGGATCGAGCCCCGCGTGTTCTGCAACTTCTTCCAGATCGGGCCCGTGCGCGCCGCCGTAGCAGACAGGGATCTCGACCTCGCGGCCGGCGGTTTCGGTGCGCGAGAGGTCATGCAAGGCTTCGCGCACTCGACCGAGCAGATGCGCATGTGGGTCTTCCGTGTCGTTCCAGGCGTGCGGGTCGAAACGCAGCAACAGGCTCGCATAAGCTGGCGCGATTTCCGTGATGCCGGGCAGGGCGCCTGCGCGCAGGCGGGCGGCGGCCGCATGCACGTGCGCGTTGACCCTTGGATCAATCACCTCGCCGAAGCGGAGCAGCAGTGCATCTTCGGACAGCGGTTCGGCGGTGAACTCGAGCATCTTCAGCGGCGGCGCAGTTTCGTGATCAAGGCTTCGCGTGTGGATTCTTCATAACGCACCGCAGCGCCGGAGCCCCATACCGGCCCCGGCCACGCCGGGTCGCCCTCGTGCCGCGCCACGATATGCACGTGCAGCTGACGCACGATATTGCCGAGCGCGCCGACGTTGAGCTTGCCGCAAGGCCCCGCATTGCGCAGCAGCGCCATCGCGCGGTTGATCTCGCCCAGCAGTTGCACCTGCTCGTCCGGTGCGAGATCGTCGAGTTCCACCAGGCCCTCGCGCCGCGGCACCAGGATCAGCCACGGAAATTGCGCATCGTCCATCAGCAGCACGCGCGACAATCCCCAGTCGGCGACGAAGGCGGTATCCGCGGCGAGCCGCGGATCAAGCGTGAAGCCGCGCAAGTCCTGCCCGCTCACTTGCCGCCGGCGAGATGCTTGTCGAAGAACGCCAGCGTGCGCTCCAGCGCGAGCTGCGCCGCGGCCGCGTTGTAGACCTTCGGGTCCACGTCGCGATTGAAAGCGTGCCCGGTGCCGGGATACACGTAGACCGGTGCGTCCGGCCAGGCGTCGCGATGCTGCTGGACGACGTCGGGCGGGATGGACGAGTCGTGCTCGCCGAAATGGAAGATTACCGGCGCTTTCAGCGGCTGGTCGAAGAAGCTCTTGTTGCGTGCGCCGTAATAACTGACGGCCGGCATGCCGAGGCGCTGCGCGGCGAGCAGGGCGACCGTGCCGCCCCAGCAATAGCCGACCACGCCGATCTTGCCGCTGGAGGCGATCGCCTCCGCCGCGCTGGCCACGTCTTCGATGGCGCGATCCAGCCCCACTTCGCCGGCGAACTTGAAACCCTGCTTGTAGCCGTTCTCGTCGTAGCCGAGTTCCACGCCGCTCTCGACATGATCGAAGAATGCCGGCGCGATCGCGGTGTAGCCGTGCCGCGCGAACGAGTCCGCCACGCTGCGGATGTGCGGATTGATGCCGAAGATCTCCTGCACCACCACGATGCCGCCCTTGGGTTCGCCTTCCGGCTTGGCCAGATACGCGCCGATGCAGTGCATCCCCGCGGTATTCAAGTTGATCTGTTGTCCCATGGCTTGCGCTCCGTGGTGGTGACCCGTTCCAGCGTATGCCGCTTGGGCAGCAACAACAAGGGTTGCGGCGGAGCCGGGCCGCGGCCGGATACAATAGCCGGCTTGCTTTTCCGCCCTCTGCATACCATGTCCGCATCCGCTCCCAAAATCGGTTTCGTCAGTCTCGGCTGCCCCAAGGCGCTGGTGGATTCCGAACGCATCCTCACCCAGCTGAAGGTCGAGGGTTACGAAATCGTGCCGCGCTACGACGCGGCGGACGCCGTGGTGGTCAATACCTGCGGCTTCATCGATGCGGCGGTGCAGGAGTCGCTGGACGCGATCGGCGAGGCCTTGCACGAAAACGGCAAGGTGATCGTCACCGGCTGCCTCGGCAAGCGCGCGGAACTGATCCGCGACGCCTATCCGGAAGTGCTCGCGATCAGCGGTCCGCAGGATTACGCCAGTGTCATGGGCGCGGTGCACGAAGCGCTGCCGCCCGCGCACGATCCGTTCGTCAACCTGGTGCCGGACACCGGCATCAAGCTGACGCCGAGGCACTACGCGTACCTGAAGATTTCGGAAGGATGCAATCATCGCTGCACCTTCTGCATCATTCCGTCCATGCGCGGCGATCTGGTCTCGCGGCCGATCGACGAGGTGCTGGTCGAGGCCGAGAAACTGGTGAAGGGCGGGGTGAAGGAATTGCTGGTGATCTCGCAGGACACCAGCGCGTACGGCGTGGATCTGCGCTACGCCGAACGCGAATGGCGCGGCAGCAACTACCGCACGCGCATGGGCGATCTGTGCAACGGGTTGTCCGAGCTCGACGCGTGGGTGCGGCTGCACTACGTCTACCCGTACCCGCACGTGGACGAAGTGATCCCGTTGATGGCCGAAGGAAAAATTCTTCCGTATCTCGATATCCCGTTCCAGCACGCCTCGCCGCGGATTCTCAAGTTGATGAAGCGCCCCGCGCATGCTGAGAAGACGCTGGAGCGCATCCATGCCTGGCGCAAGCTCTGCCCCGACCTCGCGATCCGAAGCACCTTCATCGTCGGCTTTCCCGGCGAGACGGATCAGGAATTCGAAGAGCTGCTGGGTTTCCTGCGCGAAGCGCAGCTCGATCGCGTCGGCGCGTTCGCGTATTCCCCGGTGGAAGGCGCACGCGCCAATGAATTGCCGGATCCGGTGCCGGAAGAACTGAAAGAGGATCGGCTGGAGTGCTTCATGGAAGTACAGGCGGAGATTTCCGCCGCGAAACTGCAGAAGAAGATCGGCCGCACGTTGACGGTGCTGGTGGACGAAGTGAACGGCGAAGGCGCGATCGCGCGTTCGATGGCCGACGCGCCGGAAATCGACGGCGTCGTGCGCATCGTGGACGGGCGATCGCTGAAGCCTGGCCAGTTCGCGCAGGTGCGCGTGACCGGTGCCGACGCGCACGATCTGGAAGCAACGCTGTCGTAGGAGCGCACCGGCGCGCGACAGGCGCGGAGCGCTGCCTTTCGGAGCTTCTGGTCTTGATTCGAGGCAAGTTTCTGCAGGAGCCTGCGTGCAGGCGACCTGGCGGGTGCACTCGACTTGCCATCCATGGCAAAAGAACGCCGTGGTCGCGCGCAGGCGCGCTCCTACATGTAGCTTACCGTCAGCACCACGAACCGCGTCCTGCCACCCGGCAGCTCCGCCTCGAATTCCTCGTCCGCGCGTTTCTTCAGGGCCGCGCGGGCCAGCGGAGAGTCCACGCTGATCCAGCCCTGCTTCGCGTCGGTTTCGTCGGGCCCGACGATGCGGTAGCGCTTGATCTCTCCGCCACGCACATCCTCGATTTCAAACATCGCGCCGAAAAAGATCGCTTGCGTGTCGCCGGGTACGCCCTCGGCAATCCTCAACGATGGGATGCGCTTGGAGAGATAGCGCACGCGCCGGTCGATCTCGCCGAGCTGCTTCTTGCGGTACGTGTATTCGGCGTTTTCCGAACGATCGCCCTCCGCCGCCGCAGCAGCCAGCGCGCGCACCACCTCCGGCCGCAGCTCGCGCCAGAGATGGTCCAGCTCCGCCTTCAGTTTCTCGAAGCCCGCGCGGGTGATGATCGCGGTGGAGCGGGGCGGGGGCGGGCGCCAGCGTGTCATGCGTGAAGGGATGTTCCATTTCGCCGAACGAGCATTGTGCACCAGCTCTCTTGAGTGAAGGGCGCGTAGAGAGTACGGTTCGGACTGGCCGAGTTCCTGCTGTCCCGGGGTTGTTGAAGATGTCCGTCCTGCCGCGCGTTCCGCGCCTGCTTCCGCCTGTCGTCACCCTTCTCATTGCCGTGCTGGCAGGATGTTCCGGTGCCCCGACCCGTGCGACTCCATCCAATTCCTCGCTCGACGCGTTGTACGCCAGGCTCGACCAGGCAGGGCGCGATT
>DASSFA010000072.1:0-5794 GCA_035694895.1 Rhodanobacteraceae bacterium
CGCATTGCCGCCATCGGTGCGACGATTCCCGCGCGTGCGGACAGCGAAGGCATGCTTGCCTTGCCTGAACTGCAGCGCGTGCGCGGCAAGCGCATCGGCATCGTCGGTGCGCCGGGCGGACGCGGGCTGCTGGATGGTACCCTGCGCCAGCGCGGCGCCCGCGTGGTGAACGCGCATGTCTATCGACGGGTGCCGGCGCGGTTGGATCGGCGGCACATCGAGGCTTTGTTGCGGGCACGCACGGAGCTGTACGTGCCGCTGTCCAGCAGCGAGGCACTGCGGAACCTGCTGGTCGCGTTGCCGACAGGGGCGAAACCTGCCCTGCTCGCCGGGACTGCAATCGCCAGCAGCGAACGCCTGCTGAACGCGGCACGCGAGGCCGGCTTCGAACGCGTGCTGCGGGCGGATTCGGCCAGTGATGCCGATCTGATCGCCGCCATCCTGATCGCGCACGCCCGGCGATGACTTCAAGCGCTTGCACCGGCGCGTTCGCAAGCTAGCATTGCCGCCCATGAACGAAGTCTCCACCGACGCGGCGCCGCGCCGCACCTCTTCGCTGCTCGCGATCCTCGCCCTGCTGCTCGCGCTGCTTGCGCTGGCTCTGGTCGCGTGGCTGGCGTGGAAGCAGCGGCATGCGCAGTCCGACCTGGATGCACGCACGCTGCAGCTGCAGACGCGCATCGCGGCCATCGAACAGGGCCGGAGCGCCGATGCTTCGCAGCAACAGGCGCTGGCGCATCGCATGGATGTGCTGGAAAGCGATACCCGTGCAGGACGCGATGCCGCGCAAGGGCTGGACCAGCGCATGCACAACGTGGAGGCCGCACTCGGCGCGCTGTCGGACCAGCAACTGCGCGGCCACGACGTGCTGCTGCTGGATGACGCCGAGTTCCTGCTGGTCGCCGAGCAGCAACGCCTGACCCTGTTGCACGACGCCGATGGTGCGTTGCGCGCCTGCCAACTCGCCGAGCAGGCGCTGGCGCACGTGCAGAATCCGGCCTTTGCGCCGGCGCGCGAAAGCACCGCGAACGAATGCACGGCGCTGGCGCAGAACGCGCCCCAGCATGCAAAGGCACTGGCCGCGCTGGGCGCGCTGCGCCAGCAGGTTCCGGCTCTGCAACCGATCGAACCGCACGCCGAAGAGAGCACGGCCGATGGCGGCGCATGGGCGAAACTGGTGCACGCGTTCAGCGGCATCCTGCGCATCAGCCACGATGACGCTTCGCAAATGCTCGTGGCCGACGCGAATCTCGCGCGCGAATTGCTGCAACTGGATCTGGCGCAGGCGCAGGCGGCGCTGCTCGCCGAGGATCAAGCGAGTTATCGCGATGCGCTGTCGCGCGCATCGTCGCTGCTCGATATGCGGTTCGACAAGGCCCATCCGGCGGTGCGCAACGCCGCGTCCGAACTCGCCAGGCTGGGCGATCTTCCTGCGGAACCCGCTATCGCACCGGGCAATGCGCTGGCCGTCCTGCGCGGATTGCGCGCCAGCCATGGCCTGCAGTCGGCGCTGCCCGCGCCGCCCGCCGGCAGCGGTGGTCATTCGAAATGAAGCCCTGGCGCTGGCTGCTGCTGTTGATCGCGATCGCCGCGCTCGGCGCGATCGCCTGGAACTGGCTGGCCACCGATCCCGGCTACGTGCTGATCCGCATGCGCGGCTGGCGCATCGAGGCGACCGTGGTCGGCGCGGTGCTGCTGCTGATCGCCGCATGGATCGTGGTCGCGCTGGCATGGTGGCTGGTGCGCTGGCCGTTCGGCGCGCTCACGCGCCGGCATCGCCGAATCAGCCGCAAGCGTCTGTTCGACGGCATGGTCGCGCTGGCCGAAGGCCGTCACGCCGAAGCCGGGCGCGCACTGGAGCGCGCCGCCCAGCACGCGCCGCTGCGCGCGCCGGCCCTGCTGGCCGCGGCCGAAGCCGCTCACCGGCGCGGTGAACCCGCGCGCGCGCTGGAAACCCTGGACGAGGCCGGCCAGTACGCGCCGCAGGCCGCGCGAATGTTGCGCGCGCGCATCCTGCGCCGCGAGGGCCGCTACGACGAAGCGCTCGCGCTGCTGCTGCCGGAAGCGGACGCCAACCGCTTGCCGCCTTCCGGCTGGCACGAACTCGCGCTCACCGCGCTCGCGGCCGGACAACCGCAACGCGCGCGCGCGGCGCTGGAGCCACTGCGCAGGAGCAATGCGCTCGGTGCGCGCGGATTCGCGGCGCTGGAAACGCGCGTGCTCGCCGCCGCGCTGGAATCGGCGAAGGACATTGAGACCCTGCACGGCTCGTGGAACGGCCTGTCACGCCAGCAGCGCTCGGCGCCGGAAGTGCTCGCCGCCTTCGCGAAGCGCTCCGCGCAACTGGACTCGCCGCTCGCCGCGATGGACGAGATCGAAGGCGCGCTGCGCCGCGAATGGTCGCCGCCATTGGTGGCCATGTACGGTGAACTTGCAGGCGAAGATGACGCGCCCGCGCGGCTGCGCGCAGCCGAGGGCTGGCTGGCTGCGCATCCCAACGATCCGACGCTGCTGGTCACGCTGGGCCATCTCGCCCTGCGCACGCAGCAGCCGCAGCGTGCGCGCGATTACCTGCGTCGCGCCGTCGGCCTGCAAACAGACAACGCGGGTGGTTGGGAAGCGCTGGGCGAGGCGCACTCGATGCTGGGCGAACAGGCGGAAGCGATGCGCTGCTACGCCAATGCGCTGCGCGCGATGCACGGCCACGCGGTCGCGATCAGCCCGCGTGACGCGGTGCGCGACACCGGCGTGGTCGCGGTCGAAGAACGCGACCAGCACGGCTTGCCTCGATTGCCGGGCGAGCCGGCGCGGCCCGCACGCTGAAGCTACAGGCCGTGTATCCCCGCGCGACTCGAAAGAATCTGCGCCAGCACATCCGGCGCGTAATCGAAGGAATCGTAATACAACCTGTCTTCCGGCAACCCTGCCTCCACGAACGCGCGGCGACCGGCGTCGATCATCGCCGGCGGACCGCTCATGTAGATGTCGAAGCCGGATAGATCCGGATAGTCCTCCAGCACCGCTTCGTGCACGAAACCCGAGCGCAGGTTCGCATCGCCCGAGGCTTCCGGCTCGGACAGCACGGCCTGCCAGTCGAGGCGTTCCGCTTCGCGCACCCACTGCTCCGGAAGCTTGCGCAGGTAAAGATCCGCCACGCTGCGCGCACCCCAGTACAGATGCATCGCGCGGCGGGTGCCCAGGTGCAGGAAGTGCTCGACCAGCGCCTTGATCGGCGCGAAGCCCGCGCCGCCTGCCACCAGGATCATCGGCCGCTCGGAATCCTCGCGCGGCACGAAAGTGCCCAGCGGGCCCTCGACCCGCAACGTGTCGCCCACATTCAGTTCATCGAATACGTATGAAGTGAAACCGCCGCCCGCGACGTGGCGCACATGCAATTCCAGTTGCGGCCCGAGGTGCGGCGCCAGCGCGATCGAAAACGCGCGGCGCCGGCCGTCTTCCAGCAGCACGTCGATGTACTGGCCGGGCAGCCAGCGCAGGCGCGGCGTGGTCGCCAATTGCAGCCGGACCATGTCCGGCGCCAGCGCCTGCTTGTCGATCACCTTCGCGTTCACGACCCGGCGCGGCAGGTCCTCCACCGATGCGACTTCGCGCGCGGCGATCACGAGATCGGTTTGCGGCACCGCCTGGCACAGCAGTACCGCGTCGCGCGCACGTTCGGCCGCGCTCAGGGCGGCCGGAGGGTTGCGCGGATAGGCGCACTCGCCTTGCAGCAACGTTGCCTTGCAACTGCCGCACACGCCGGCCATGCATGAATACGAAAGCGCGAGCCCTGCGCGCTGCGCGGCCTCCAGCACGGTCTCGTCCTCCCGAACATCGAAGCGCTTGCCGCTGGCGGCCAAGGTAACAATGTGTGACATGCCGGCATTGTCGCCGAAACGCGGCAAAATGAGAGGAATGGATTGTTGATCTTTGCATCCGGGTCGGCCGCTCGGAGCTGCGGACCATCCGGACCATCCGAAAACGACGGCTTTTTGATCCCGCGGTCAGGATGATCGCGATGCGATTCGTCCGAGGCCTCTATGTCCATCTGGAAACAGGAAGTCGATCTCGCCACGATCAACCGCTGGAGCGAAAACACGCTGATGCGGGCGATCGACATCCGCATCACCGCGATCGGCGAGGATTTCCTGCGCGGCACGATGCCGGTGGATTCGCGCACGCGCCAGCCCTACGGCATCCTGCACGGCGGTGCATCGGTTGCACTGGCGGAAACGCTCGGCAGTACCGCGGCGATGCTCTGCTGCGAGGAAGGCATGGCCACAGTGGGCGTGGAAATCAACGCCAATCATCTGCGCGCGGTACGCGAAGGCATCGTCACCGGGACCGCGCGGCCGCTGCATGTCGGCCGCAGCACGCAGGTGTGGGAGATCCGCATCGAGAACGCGACCGGCGAACTCACCTGCATTTCGCGGCTCACCATGGCGGTGGTGCCGCAGCGGGCGGTGAATACGCGCGACGTCGCCACCTGAGCGGGAGCTTTGCAACAATGCGCGCGTGAACGCGCAAGCCCCTTATTCGGAACTCACGCCCGACATCGCCCTGGATGCGATCGCCGCGACAGGATTGAACCCCGACGGTCGCCTGCTGGCGCTGAACAGCTACGAAAACCGCGTCTACCAGGTGGGCCTGGAAGAAGACGGCTTCGTGGTGGTCAAGTTCTATCGTCCGCAGCGCTGGAGCGACGAAGCGATCGCCGAGGAACACGCCTTCGCGCACGAACTGGCCGACGCCGAGCTGCCGGTGGTCGCGCCACTGGCGTTCGACGGTCAAACCCTGCTTCGCCACGCGGGCTTCCGCCATGCGTTGTATCCGCGCCGCGGCGGGCGCGCCGGCGAAATGGAATCGCGCGAACACCTTGAATGGATCGGTCGCCTGCTCGCGCGCATGCACGCGGTCGGCGCGCGTGCGCCGTTCCGGCATCGCGGCGCGCTGGATCGTGCGACATTCATCGAGGCTCCGGCACGCGCGGTGCTCGCATCGTCGCTGTTGCCGGCGCGGCTGCATGATCCTTATTCGCGAGCAGTCGCGCGGGTGGATGCCGCGATCGCCGGGCGCTTCGAGGCCGTCGGCGCGGTCGCGCGGATCCGGCTGCACGGCGACTGCCATCCGGGCAACCTACTTTGGACCGACGGCGGCCCGCATTTCGTGGACCTGGACGACGCGCGCATGGGCCCGGCGGTGCAGGACCTGTGGATGCTCGCGGGCGACGACGATTCGCTGGACGCGCTGCTGGAAGGCTACGCGCAATTCCGCGACTTCGATCCGCGCGAACGTGCGTTGATCCCGGCGCTGCGCGCCATGCGCCAGGTGCACTGGGCCGGCTGGATTGCCGCGCGCTGGCACGATCCGGCGTTCCCCGCCGCTTTCCCGTTCGCCGCGGAAGCGCGATGGTGGGAGCAGCACGTGGAGGATCTGCACGAAGCGGCGGATTCCATCGAGTAAGAGCTCAGCTCCTGAGACCCCGCGCGCGTACACTTCGCGCATCTCCCGCCGAAGCTGCTCGCCGTGAATACCGCTCTGCTTGCCCTCGTCATGATTGCGCTGTGCCTCGCCTGCGGGCTTCTGGTCGCGCTGTTGAAGCGCGCGCGCAATCCGGATGAATCCGCGCTGGTCGCCAGGCTCGATGCTTTGCGCGGCGACAGCGAACGCATCGAGCGCGTGCTGCGCGAAGAGCAGCGCGCCGGCCGCGGCGAGCTGGCCGAATCGCTGGCGCGGCTGGGCGAACAATTGCGGCAGACGCTGTCCGGCCTGACCGCCGACAACGAGAAGCGCC
>DASSFA010000073.1:0-7332 GCA_035694895.1 Rhodanobacteraceae bacterium
CCCCCCTCGGGAGAGGGAGACAGGCGCGTAGCGCCTGGCGGGTGAGGGGGGAAACTCGGCGCTGCATCGGCGGCGCGTTCGCGGTTGGGCGCCTGCGCGGCCAGGCGCTGGTAAAGATCCAGATAGGCCTCGCACATGCGCGACAGCGGAAAGCGCCGCCGCGCGGCTTCGCGGCAGGCCTGTGCGGCGATGCGTTCGCATTGTGGGATGGCGTGCGCCATCCCCTGCACGTCGTCCACCACGAAGCCGGTGACGCCGTGCTCGACGATTTCCGGCAGCGCGCCGCTGGCATAGGCGATCACCGGCGTGCCGGCCGCCAGCGCTTCCATCGCAACCAGCGAAGAAGTCTCCGGCGCGCGCGAGGGAATCAGCACGCAGCGCGCGGCCGCCAGCAGGCGCTGCTTGCGCGCGCCGCGCAGCGCGCCGATGAAGCGCACGCGGTTGTCGAGCAGCGGCGCGATCTCCTCGTCGAAATAGCGCCGATGCGCAGCCCAGGCGAACACTTCGCCCGCGATCAGCAGCGGCATGTCGGCCGCGCGCACGGCGGCGATTGCGTCGTGGAAACCCTTCTCCGGGCAGATGCGCCCCAGCGCCAGCGCGAAATCGTGTTTCCGCGCGACCAGCGCGAATGGATTCTCCCCCACGCCGTTCTCGATCGGCGCCAGCAGGCGCACGCCCGCCGGCGCGCCGTGCGCCTGTTGCCGCGACACCGGTTGCAGCCAGGTCAGCGGCCGCCGCGGATGCAGGATCTCGTCCGCATACCAGGCCAGAGGCAGATGCAGGTCGATCAGCGCGGGGATGCCCGGCGGCGGCAGGTAGGCGTCGCAATCCACGCCGTGCAGGTGGATCGCATCGACGCGATGTTCGCCCAGCACGCGCGCCACGGTCGCACGCACCAGCCGGTGCATGTGCGCGCGCGCGGGATCGTTGGAATCGAAGGGCGGGCACGGCAGCGCGACCAGCGTTCCGCAAACCCGCGAGCCCTCGCAGGCGATCACGATGGACTCGTGGCCCGCCGCGACCAGCGCGCGATCGAGCGCCGCGACGATCTGTTCCGCGCCGCCGACGGCGTCGTCGCGCACCGGCGCGAACGGGAACGGAATGCTGAGGATCCGCAGGCTCACAACGCCCCCTTGAGGCCGAAACCGTGCAACGCTTCCGCCGCGTACTGCCTCCAGTGCGTGCTGCTGATGCGCCAGCCCAGCGCGTCGTAGAACGCGTGCCGCGGCGGCGCCGGATGCTGGAAGTCGTAGGCCGGCGCGGCGCGATAGCGCTCGCGGTCCAGCGGAAATGCGGCGAGTGTCTGCCGTTGCGTGCGGAAGCAGGCGATCGCGCGCGCCTTGTTGCGGCGTTCGCGAGGATCCAGCACCGCGATGCGCTCCGGGCGCTCGGTATCCGCCCAGAATTCGCCGGCCACCCATTCGCCATTGCGCAGGTGGTAGGAGGGAAATTCCACGATCGCGGGCGCTTCACGGCGCACGCGTCGCAGCAGCGCGCAGGCCGCGTGCACCGCGAGCGCGCAGGTATCGTGATCGGGATGGCCGTGCTCGTAGGCATGCGTGATGACAAGGCGCACGTCGGCCAGGTCGTCGCACAGGCGCTGCACCACCGCCATCAACTGCCAGGCGGCTTCCTGGTCCACGCAGTCGTAGCCGATGCGCTCGCGCGGCTGTGCGCGCAGCACGCGCAGTGCGCGATCGAGTTCGTGCGCTCGGGCAGTCGCGTATTCGGTGCGATCGGAAAAGCCTTCGCGCTGCGCGTCGCGCATGTCGCGGGGCGCACCGTCGGTGACATGGATCAGCTTGAAATCGCGCAGGCATGCCAGCCGCGCGCCGACGCCCAGCGTCTCGTCGTCCGGATGCGCAACCACCACCGCGGCCGGGGCGCTGATGGGAGCTCCGCTTGCGAGTGCAACCTCGATCACGCGCGGCACCCCGCTCTTTCTGCGTGCGCGCAAATCGCCGCCGCAGGAAGGCTGCGGCCCGCGCACCATTCGGCTTCGGCGTCGCGCAATGCGCGCACGACTTCGGCGACCACGTCCGACCACTCGCCCGCGCGTGCCTGCCGGAACAGCCGCATGGTCGGATACCAGGGCGAATCGGCGCGCCCGCGCATCCAGCGCCAGTCGCAGTCGGCCGGCAGCAAGGTCCAGGTCGGAAGTCCGAGCGCGCCGGCCAGGTGTGCGGCCAGGGTGTCCACCGAGACCACGAGATCGAGCATGCACATCCGCCGCGCCAGTTCGCGCAGGTCGCAGCAGGCCAGCTCGCGCATCGCGAACGGAGGTTGATGCGCGGGATACTGCAACGAGAACCATTGCACGTTGCGCGCGCGCGCCAGCGGCAACAGCGTGAACTCCGGGATCGAGCGATCGCGATTCCATTCCCCGGAACGCCAGCACAGGCCGATGCGCAGCGGCCTGTGCGGATTGCGCTGCGCGCGCGGGAATTCGAGGCCGAGGTACGGCACGCGCGCGGGAATGCGTTCCGGCGTGATCCGCAGGATGTGCGGCAGCTCCATCAGCTCGACGTCGCACTCGCGCCTGACATCGGGCGCGCCGTTGTGCAGCGGTTCGAGGTGATCCACTCCTTCGATCGTGCGCAGCAGCCCGATCAATGCCGGTTGCAGCCACAGCGTGATCGCCGCGCAGCGTTCGCGCAGCGACGGCAGGAGACGCACGAACTGCAGCGTGTCGCCGAGGCCGTGGTAGCAATGCACCAGCACATGCTTGCCGGCGGGATCGCGTCCGTCCCACAGCCACTGCCAATGTCGCGGCAGGTGGTGCGCGAATTCGCGGTTGCGCACGCGACGGTGCAGCACCAGATCGCTGACCTTCCATGCGGCATCGAAATCGCCGCGCAGCATTGCCTCGGTCCAAGCGTCCATGTGCCATGCAGCCGAGCCGGCTGCCCCTCCAGAATCGCGATCTGGATGATCGCAACCCGCGCGTGAAGAGCGCAGCCACGGGAGGCAGCTTTTTCGTGTTCGCGATGGCGGAGCGCGCTGTTTCTGAAAGTGCGGACAGGATGCGCCGCTTTCGATCTTTGCGACCAGGAACGTTACGCTAGAACGCCGCGCCGACCGTGTTCGGAAGATGCAGGTGGTGCGCGATGGACGCGCCGATATCGGCAAAACTTTCCCGTTTCCCCAGCGAACCGCGGGCGATGCCCGGACCGAACGCCAGCACGGGCACGCACTCGCGCGTGTGATCGCTGCCGGGCCAGGTGGGATCGCAGCCGTGATCGCCGGTGATGATCGCGAGGTCGCCTTCGCGCATCAGGTCGAGCAGCTCGGGCAGGCGCGCATCGAGCGCTTCCAGTGCCGCGGCGTAACCGGCAGTGTCGCGGCGGTGCCCGTAGAGCGTGTCGAAGTCCACCAGGTTCGCGAACAGCAGGCCGCCGTCGCCCAGCCGCGGCACCACGTCCATGATGCGGTCGAACACGCGCTGATTGTCCTCGCCGACCAGTTCGCGCCCGGTGGCATCGTGGCAGAACAGGTCGCCGATCTTGCCGACCGACACCACTTCACGGCCGGCATCCGCGGCGCGATGCAGCAACGTGCCGCGCGGCGGCGGCACGCCATAGTCATGACGGCGCGCGGTGCGGCGAAAGCCGGTTTGCGGCGTGCCGGTGAAAGGTCGCGCGATCACCCGCCCGATGCGCAGGTCGTTCAGCAGTTCGCGCGCGATGCGGCAGACGCGATACAGGCGTTCCAGGCCGAAGCGTTCCTCGTGCGCGGCGATCTGGAACACGCTGTCGGCCGAGGTGTAGCAGATCGGCTTGCCGGTGGCGAGGTGTTCGGCGCCGAGCTCGTCGATGATCTGCGTGCCGGAGGCATGGCGCTGCCCGAGCACGCCCGGCAGTTGCGCGCGCTCGCACAGCGTATCGATCAGGTCCTGCGGGAAGCACGGCTGTGTGCGCGGGAAGTAGCCCCAGTCGCGCTTCACCGGCACGCCGGCGATTTCCCAGTGGCCCGTCTGCGAGTCCTTTCCCGCGGAAATTTCCGCCGCGCAGCCGGCGCGACCGCGACACCAGCGCCGCGCTTCCAGCCCGGGCGGCGCGCGGCCGGTGGCACTGCGGCAGGCTTCGCCCAGGCCCAGCGACGCGAGGAAGGGCAGGTTCAATCCGCCGTGGCGCACGCCGGCCTTGTCGGCATCGCGGCGGGCGCAGCGCGTGGCGATGTGCCCGATCGTGTCGGCGCCCAGGTCGCGGTAGCGCGGCGCATCCGGCGCACCGCCGACGCCCACGGAGTCCAGCACGATCAGGAACGCGCGGCTCATGCGCAGGTCCGCTCCTCGTCGGCGCGGGCGATCACGCTGCCCGGCGCGTAACGTTCCACCATGCGCGCGCAGAAATCCGCGTACAGCGCCGGATCGCGCGGCGGGCTGGTGTGGTGTGGCGCGATGCCGAGATGTTCGGGGGTGAAGCAGAAGGTCAGCGTGATCTCGAATTCGCGCAACGCGTACATCTGCCGGTCGAACCATCCCATCGCGTTCGGCCGGAAGCTGTCCGCCCACGACAGGCCGGTGCGCAGGTAACGCACGCCCAGCCGCTTCATCCATTCCACCGCGTCGTCGAGTCGATGATCCTCGAAATGGAACCACTGGCAGATCCCCAGCGCCGGCGTGTGCCGCGCGAATTTTTCCAGCGCGAGTTTGGGCGTGCCGTCCTCGCGCAGCAGGCCCATGTGGAAATGCCGGTAATAGGAGGAACCTTCCGCTTCCTTGTGGCGCGTGGTCGCTTCCCACGCGCGCGGCAGGTCGTAGAGGCTGTACCAGTGCACGCGCGGCGCGCGCCCGAGCAGCAGGTGCGCGGTGCGGTCCAGCCCCCACGCCTGCACTTCCTCCGCGCCGAAACTGGACACGCCCACTTCCGACACGATCACCGGTTTGTCGGTGAGCGCCTGGATCTCGGCCAGCTTGTCCGGCCATTCGTGGATCTGCCAGAGATTCCAGTCCAGCGGAAAGCCGTGCACGGCGAGCTGGTCCACCTCGTCCAGCACGCCGCGTTCCTGCATGTTGCGGATGAACCCCGGATCGATCGGCGAGATGCCACCCAGGATGCACGGCAGCTTCGGATTGATCGCGTGCACGGCGCGCGCACCGAGCCTGGCCATCTGCGCGAAGCGCGACCAGTCCGGGTCGAGCGCGGGATCCCAGTGCGACTTGTTGTTCGGCTCGTTCCACAGCATCACCGCTTCGATCATCGGAGGTGTCCTCCAGCCAGGACCGGATTGCTGCGTGTCCCGCCGAACACCTGCGCGTCGGCGTCGGGAGAGTCGCGCGCAGCCAGCAGGTTGATCGCGGCGTGGTAGCCCGCGAGGGTGCCGACGTCCATGTACGACTCGCCGGCCTTGACGCCGATCGCGATCCCGCCGCCCTTCAGCCACGCGTTCACCAGCGTGCCGATGTATTCGTCCTGCTTGCCGCGCTCCAGCCAGAGCGCATGCAGCTGCGCGAATACGCGCGCCGGCATCTTGAACGCGCCCCAGATCCAGCGCGTGCCCGGATCATCCTGCTTGACGCGGATCTCGCGCACGCAGTCGCATTCGTCCAGGAGCACCGCGTCGAACAGCTCCGGCTGCTCGACCGGAAACAGCAGGAACGAGAGCATGTCGTCGGGCAGGCGCGTGAGCGCGTCGTCCGGGAACCACACCGTGTCCGGCAGGCCGATTGCCACGCTGTCCTGCGAGGCGACCAGCGGATGCGCGCGGAAGATCGCGTCGCACAGGCCCGATGGCCGAGGCTGCACCACGTAGGCCAGCGGCACGCCGGCGAACTCGCCTCCGAAGTAGTCCAGGATGTCGGATTTGCCTTCGCCGATGACGAAGCAAAGCTTGTCCGCGCCGCCGCGCAGCATGCGTTCGACCAGGTATTCCGCGACCGCGCACGGGCGCGGTGCATCGTGCGGCGATCGCGCGCCGACGGGCAGCAGTTCCTTGGAAAATGCCAGCGGCTGGATGCGGCTGCCGCGGCCGGCGGCGGGAATGATGCCCCACATTCAGATTGCCTCCATCTGTGCGGAAATGTGTTGCGCAACGTGCGCGGGCGCGGCGTGTTCGAGCGCGGCCTGCTCGAGCATCTCGACCAGTTGTCGCGCGCGATGCATGGAAGTGTGTTCGGCGAGCGTGCGTTCGCGCGCACGCTGGCCGATCTGCTGCAGCGTGGCATCGGGCAGGTCGATCGCATCCAGAGCGTCCCGGGTGTTGCGCGCCAGCAGGATTTCCTCGCCCGGCGTGTAGAAATCCGCAAGTCCGGCCCAGTCGTCGCTCAGCACCGCGGCGCCGCAGGCGGCGGCTTCGAACAACCGCCCCGAGGGACACCAGCCCATCCGCGCCATCGGCGCGCGCGTGACGTTCAGCACCAGCCGCGAGGAACACAGGAACGCCGAGTGTTCGTCCGGCGGCAGGTGCCGCACGAACCACACGTTCTCGCCCCACGGGAAATCCTGCGGATACTGCGCGCCGGCGATCACGAAGCGCCGCTTCGGCCGCGCACGCGCGACGTCGACGAACAATTCCTCCAGCGCCGGTTGACGATCGGCGGCGTAGGTGCCGATCCAGGACAGATCGGCGCGGTAGTGATCCTTCGGCGACGCCGGCGAATGCACCGCCGGATCCACGTGCCCGTACAGTGCCGCGGTGCGGCGCGCGCCCAGCACGCGCTCCAGTTCGCGCAGCGCCGGACCGCCGGCGTAACTCAGCACCAGTTCGTAATCGCCCAGGCCTCTCTCGTCCAGCCACGGCACGGCCTCGCCGGAGGCGAGCGTGTTCAGCGTGACGGGCGAATCGAGATCGTAGAAGACGCGCAATGGACGCGCCGCTTCCAGCACCGCGTCGCGCGCGGGCAGCGCATCGGAGCAATACGAAGTCACGATCGCGGCATCGGCATCGGCCAGCTCGCGTTCGGCGCGCGCGCGGATGGACGGCCAATCCGGATACAGGACCAGCCCGCCGTCTTCCGCGCTCCAGTCGCGGGCCTGTGCATACCAGGGCACATCGCGTTCGAAGAACAGGACCCTGTGGCCGAGTTGCGCGAGTGCGGCGTACAGGCCGCGCCAGAGCGTCGCGTGGCCGTTGCCCCACGACGAGGAGATGCTCAAGCCGAACACGACCAGCTTCATGCGGCGACGGCCTCGCGCGGTGCGGAGGCGGCGACCAGCACGCCATCCTCGAGGATCACGCGGGTCACGGAAGCCGGCGGGATTTGATACAGCGCCCAGTGATCCACCGGCGCGTGCAGTGCGTGCATCAGCAGCGCGCGGATCAATTCTGCATGCGTCACCAGCAACACGCTGGCGTCCGGGTGCGCATGCGCGAGCTTCGCAAGATGATTCG
>DASSFA010000074.1:0-2639 GCA_035694895.1 Rhodanobacteraceae bacterium
AGAGGAAGATCAGCACGCCGGCCACCGAGAAGACGACCAGGAAGCAGACGGCGATGATGGCGTGTGCGCGGTTTTCCACGTCAGCGGGTCTCGTAACGAGAGAGTCTGCGCAACTGCCTTTCGCCGCGACGTGAACGGAAAAAGTCGCGGATGAAGGGATGGTCGAATGCCGCCACTTCCTCCAGCGTGCCCACCGCGACCAGCTTGCCGTCGTCAAGCACCGCGATGCGGTCGCTCAGCGAGGCCATGCTGTAGAGGTCGTGGGTCACCATCATCACGGTCAGGTTCAGCTCCTTGTGCAGCGAGCCGAGCAAGGCGTCGAATTCGGACGACGAGGCCGGATCCAGGCCCGTGGTCGGTTCGTCCAGGAACAACAGTTCGGCCTCCAGCATCAGCGCGCGCGCCAGTGCCGCGCGCTTCAACATGCCGCCGGACAATTGCGCCGGGCGCTTCCATGCGTCGTCCGGAGCGAGCCCGACCATGTGCAGCTTCAACGCCACGCTGTCGCGGACCATCGCTTCGTCCACCGTCCAGCCCTCCTTGCGCAGCTCGCGTATCGGGAAGGCGAGGTTGTCGAACATGTTGAAGGCGCTGAACAGCGCCCCGCGCTGGAACAGCACGCCCCAGCGCCGCCGCAACAGGCGCTCCGCTTCGCGGTCGAGTTCGTGCAGCGCGTTCCCCAGCACGCGGATGGAGCCGGAATCGGGCTTCATCAGTCCGATCACTTCGTGCAGCAGCGTTGATTTGCCCGACCCCGAGCCACCGATCACCGACAGGAATTCACCGCGCCGCACTTCAAGGTCGATCCCCTTGTGCACGTGCTGCCGGCCGAAGCGCTTGTGCAGGCCCCGCACATCGATCACCGCTCCTTCGGAAGGCGCTTGCATGGATGCCTCAGAACAGGCCGACGTTGGTCAGCGCCGCGCCCAGCGAAGCGTCGATCAGCAGGACCAACGTGATGCTGGTGACGACCGACAGCGTCGTGTTGCGACTCAATCCTTCGGTGTCCGGCGACGAGGTCATGCCGAAGTAGCAACCGACCAGCGCGATGACGATGCCGAAGAGCAGGCCCTTGCCGAGGCCGATCCAGAAGTTGACGATCTGGATCTGCTGCACGGCCTGCGCTAGGAACAGCCGGTAGTCGATGCCCAATATCGCCGGCGCGCCCAGTGCGCTTCCGATCAGCGTGGTGATGTCGGTCCAGATCACCAGCAGCAGCATGCTGATCGCGGCGCCGACCACGCGGGGCAGGGCGAGCCGCAGGCTGGGCGAGGCGCCGAACGCGCGCAGTGCGTCGTATTCCTCCGTGATGTGCATGGCGCCGATGCTGGCCGTGATGGCCGAACCGGTGCGGCCGGCCATCAGGAGCCCGACGACCACGGGCCCGAGCTCGCGCGGGACCGCCGTGCTCATCATGCCGATCACCATCGAGGAAGCACCGAACGTTTGCAGCATCAGTCCCACCTGGATGGTCATCACCGCGCCGATCAACGGCCCGATGCAGCCGAGCAGCAACATCGAGGTGGCGCCGATGCGGTACACGTTCGCGGAAATCTCCTGCAAGGGGATCACGCGCGGATGGCTGACGCAGTAGGCGGCATCCACCATCAACTGGCCGAGGAGCAGCAGGATGCCGGCGGCGACTTCCACGACGGACACTACGCCGGCGCCCAGGCGTACGAGCCAGCTCGACGGGCGGCCGCGAGGGGCGCGCAATGGCGAGGACTCGGCGATGCGGTCGAACAGGTGCCGCTGGTTTTCGTGGCAGTCGAGTTGCTCGGGCAGGCGGCCTTGCCAGGCGATCCACAGCACCAGCGCGCCCGTGCTGTCCAGCGAATCGACCTGCCGCAAATCCCATCGGTAATCCTGGGGCGTGCCCAGCCGGCGAAAATCGCGCAGCAGCCTCCGGCGTCGCTGTTTGTCTACCAGCAGGTTCCACGAGCCGGACAGCGTGATGCGGCCGTCGCTTTCGCGTCGCCAGCTCGGTGCCGGTGCGGTCGGCGCCATGGTTCGATCCTGTGCTGCTCCTGAGGCAGGCAATCCCAAACATCGGGTGAAAGCCGGGTGAACCCGCCTTGCGTGGGCCGGCGCGGGATTCCGGAACGCACTTGCATCAGGAGTACGGATTCTGCTGCCATGCGCGTTCCATCCGTGTGCACCGAACGAGCAGGGACAACGACAGCATGGCCGAAAAGAAATCCGTGAAGGCAGGCAAGCCGCCTTCCACGCGCAAAGACCGCAAGGCAACCGGCGGATTCACGAAGGAAGAACGCGAGGCGATGCGCGAACGCGCGCGGGAGGCGAAGTCGACCGGCGGCGAAAGCGACGTGCTCGCGGCCATCGCCAGGATGCCGGAACCGGATCGCGGCATGGCCACGCGGCTGCACGCGATCATCAAGGCAAGCGCGCCGGCGCTGGTCCCGAAAACCTGGTACGGCATGCCCGCCTACGCCGACAGCGAAGGCAAGGTTGTCTGCTTTTTCCGCAACGCGTCCAAGTTCAAGGATCGCTACGCGACCTTCGGTTTCAACGACAGGGCGAAACTCGACGACGGCAACATGTGGCCGACCGCTTTCGCGCTCACCAGATTGACCGCCGCCGAAGAGAAGCGGATCGCCGCGCTGGTCAGGAAGGCGGCG
>DASSFA010000075.1:0-3370 GCA_035694895.1 Rhodanobacteraceae bacterium
CCGGCGAACGGGAACACGAACCCCGAGAGCAGGATGGAAGGCAGGAAGATGAACATCGTCATCTGCATGGACTGGAACTGCGACTGCGCTTTCGTCGAGATCATCAGACCCAGCGCGAGATTGGCGATGATCAGCAGCACCGCCGCCACATAGACCTCCAGCACGCTGCCGCGGATCGGCACGTCGAACAGCCACACGCCGAGCAGCAGCACCAGCGTGGTCTGGATCAGACCGATGCCGGCATACGGCAGCACCTTGCCGATCATGAGTTCGCCGCTGGTGAGTGGCGTCGCGATCAGCAGCTCCATGTTGCCGCGCTCGCGTTCGCGCACGATCGCGATCGCGGTGAACATCACCATCGTCATGGTCAGGATGATGCCGATCAAGCCGGGCACGACGTTCACCGCCGTGCGCCGCTGCGGATTGTAGAAACCGACCACGCTGATCGGCCCGCTCGCCGGCGTGCTGCGTGCAGGTGCGCGCGTGTCCGGCGCGGAACTGTCGACCGGCACCTGCGCCAGCTGCGAAGCGGCGCCCAATACCGAAGTGTCGCTGCCGTCCACCAGGATCTGCGCGACGGTGCGACCGCTTGCGCGGCGCTGCTCGAAATCCGGTGGAATCGAAATGCCGACGCTGATCCGGCCTCGCCGCAGCGCATCCATCAGCTGCTGCGGCGTTTGCACGGCCAATACGGGCTTGACGACATCGGTTGCCAACATGTCCATGACCAGTGCGCGCGAGGCGGAGGTGTTGGCCTGGTCGGCGATGCCCGCGTCTAGGCCGCGCAGGTTGAAGTTGATCGCGTAGCCGAACAGGATCAACTGCATCACCGGCACCATCACGATCATCGCGAGCGTGACACGGTCGCGGCGCAACTGCCGCAACTCCTTGAGCATGATCGCGCCGAGCCTGCGCGCCTTCATGCCGCGCGCTCCCGCATCGGCGCGCCGGCAGCCGTGGCGGAAACGAACACGTCTTCGAGGTTCGGGTCCACCGCTTCGACCTGTGCATCGGAACCGGCCAGCGCCTCGCGGATGCGCGCCGGCGTATCGCCGCCTCCCGCGATCAGCACGCGCAACGCGTTGCCGACCTGCGCCACGCTGAGCACGCCTTCCAGGTTCGCGATGCGCTGTTGCGCTCGGCGTGGATCGTGCGCGTGCACCAGCAGTGTTCGCCCCGCCAATTGCTTTTCCAGTTCGCCGGGTGTGCCGTCAGCCACCAATTTGCCGTGATCGAGGATCGCCAGGCGGTGGCAACGCTCGGCCTCGTCCATCAGATGCGTGGACACCAGGATCGTGGTTCCCGCATCGGCCAGCTCGAACAACTTTTCCCAGAAATCGCGGCGCGATTCCGGATCCACGGCACTGGTCGGTTCGTCCAGGAACAGCAGTTGCGGCTTGTTGATCACCGCGCCGGCAAGCGCGAGCCGCTGTTTCTGGCCGCCGCTCATGGTGCCCGCGAGCTGCTTCTCGCGGTCGGCGAAATCGTATTCCTCGATCAGTTCATCCACGCGCGTGCGCGTCCGCTGTCGCGGGAAATCGTGGATCGCGGCGAGGAATTCCAGGTTCTCGCGGACGGTGAGATCCTCGAACAGCGAGAAGCGCTGCGTCATGTAGCCGACCTTGCTTCGCAAGGCGTCGGCCTGCGCGGGGATCTTCAGTCCCAGCACTTCGATCTCGCCTTCGCTGGGCGTCAGCAGGCCGCAGAGCATGCGGATCGTGGTCGATTTGCCGGAGCCGTTCGGACCGAGGAAGCCGTAGACGTGCTGCGCCGGCACATCCAGATCGACACGGTCCACCGCCTGCAGGTGGCCGAAGCGCTTGCTCAATCCGCGCGCACGGATCGCGCAGCCGTCGTGGGCATCCTGCATGGCGACGTTCATCGCGAGGCCTTCGGCAAGTCGACATGCAGCGGCAGGCCGGCAGGAAGATTCGCCGCATCGCTGCCGAGCGTGACCTCGGCGATGTAACTGAGCCGCGCCGCGTCCTCGCCGATCAGCGCGTAGTATGGCGTGAACACCGGCTCGCTGCGGACCATCCGCACCCGTCCGCGCAATGCGTGATCGTGTCCGTCCACATGGACGATGACCACGTCGCCGACGCGTACGTTCGCGCGCTGCTGTTCCGGCACGTAGATGCGCGCATACGGGGCATCGCCTGCGAGCAGGATCGCCAGAGGCGCGCCGACCGGCGCCTGGTCGCCGAGCCTGTAGGGGATGCTGTCCACGGTGCCGTCGCGCGGCGCGAGGACATCGAGCTTGCCGAGCAGCACGCGTTGCGCCTGCGCATTGGCCTGCGCGGAAGCGAGCGCAGCCCGCGCCTGCGCGATGTCCTCCGGGCGGCTGCCGTGCAGCAACTCGTCCAGCGCGGCGCGCGCTGCGCCCACCTGCCCTTCCGCGCTGCCTGCCGTGGCGCGCGCGGCATCCAGATCGGCAGCAGAAACGTAATTGTTCCCCTTCAGCCCGAGCAGGCGGTTGTAGTAGGCGCGGGCCTGGCGCGCACTGGCCTGCGCGGCGGCAAGATTGGCACGTGCCTTCGCGATGTCCTCGGCGCGCGGGCCGATCTGCAGTTCGCGCAACAGATCCTGCTGCTGCCGCGCCTGAGCTTCCGCCGCCATCAGTTGCGCCTGTGTGTGTGCGGGGTCGAGCTTCAGCAGCAACTGCCCCGCCCTCACCCTTTCACCCTCGCGCACTTCGACCGCGATGATCCGCTCGGCCGCCGGCGCGGGAAGATTGATGCGGTCGTATTCCAGCGTGCCGAGCGCCTGCGGTGCCCGTTTGCCACATGCAGAAAGCAGCACGCAGGCGATCAACACCAGGCCGAACCGGATTCTGCGACCGGATTTCATGACGCCCTCCTTCGTGCGCGCGGGCGCGCACCCATGCCGTGATCGAGCAATGCCAGCGCATGCCTGCGCAACGCGGCGGCATCAAGATCGTCCGCCTCGAATACCTTTCGCCAGATCGGCGCGCCCGCGGCGGGGAAAAGTGTGAGGCCAACCAGCGACACGACCATCAGTCGCGGATCGAGCCGCGGGTCCAGCCGGCCGCGCGCCTGCGCGGCGGCGAAGCGCTGCGCCAGCACTTGTGGCACTTGGGGGACGGCGCGCTTGAACACGAGTTCGCGCAGCGCGCCGCCTTCGCAGAGCACCTCGCGCACCCACAGGGCCGGCAGCCAGGGATTCGCCGCGATCATGTCCACCATGCCGCCGACGAACGCTTCGGCGAGCTCCGCCGGATCGTCGCCCGCCGCCTCGATGCGCGCGCGCAGCGGCGCCGTCGCCGGAAGCAGTCGCTCGCTCACCACCGCCATCGTCATCTGTTTCTTGTCGCCGAAGTAGTAATGCAGCATCGCGGGCGTCACGCCGGCGG
>DASSFA010000076.1:0-5375 GCA_035694895.1 Rhodanobacteraceae bacterium
AACGCGCGGGTGAGCATCCAGCGCGTCAGGCCATCAGTCGGCGACAGCGGCTCGTCATCGGCGTCGTCTCGTCCTTCACGCGGCAGGACCAGACCCAGGCCGCGTTCCAGGAATCCACGCGCGGGATCGAGCAGGAACCGGCGCAGTTCGTCCAGCGCGAGTGCCGTGGGCTTCGTCGCCGCGTCGATCTGCGGCAAGGGTGCATCCGGCGCAAAGGGCTTGTCCGCTTCCGCCTCCGCCGGTGCCGCCGCGGCCAGCCATTCATGCCGGTAAGACCGCGGTGCGCGCGCGTCGAACAGCGCGGGATCGAACGCATGCAATGGTTGCACGCGCGGCAGCAGGGCGTCCCGCGTTTCGCGCCCTGCATCGTCCGCGGGCGCCGCGAGATACCCCTCGCGCAGCACGTCCATCAGTTCGGCCACGACCACCGACGGCGCCAGCATCTCGTTGCTGTGCGCGTCGCGGCCGATCCAGCTTAGGTACAAGGTGTCGCGCGCCGCTGCGATCAGCTGCAGGAACAGCAGCCGATCGTCGTCGCGCACGTTGCGATCGCCGCGCCGGCGTTTGCCTGCGCGCGCATCGCGCGCGAGCGGGTCGAGTCCGGACGGATCGCGGCGCGGGAACGCGGCCTCGTCCATGCCGAGCAGGCAGATCACGCGGAACGGCACCACGCGCAGCGGCACCATCCCGCAGAAAGTCACGCCGCCGGTAAACAGTTGCTGACGCGGATCCGCCTCGTTCAGGCGCTCCCGCAGGAACGCGCGCAGGTCGTGCCATGACAGCGATTGCACCGACGCGGATGCGGTGTGTTCGACCAGCTCCGCGAGCGCGCCGCGCACGCGCTCCAGCGCGCGCGATTCGGCGAGGTCGTTGTTGTCGCCCGCATACAAGCCATCGAACAGCGCGTTCAGCGCGCGCTGCCATTCCGCCGCGCCCATCTCGCGCATGGACAGCTCGCGCAGGCGCCGCCAGGCGTCAAGCACCGCCAATAGCGCATCCATGCGCGCGAAGGCCGCACCCTCGATGCCCGGCAGCGGCGCGACGCCCGCGACCAGTGCTTCGTCATCGTCGCCGCAGGCGAAGCCCGCCAACATGCGATCGAGCCCGAACGCGAACGAGAACTCGCGATAGCCGCCGGTCTGCGCGCGCGCGCGTTCGTCCTCGCCCCAGCGCACGCCGCTTTCCTTCAATTGCCGCGCCAACAGCTCCAGTTCCGAAGCGTCCAGGTCGAACCGTCGCATCACGCCGGGCACCGCGAGCACGTCCAGGATCTCGCTGTGCTGCCAGCGCGAGGTCGGCGCATCCAGCAGGCTCAGGAACAATTGCGCGGCAGGATGCGCGGCGCCCGCCGCGACGTCGCCGAGGTTGTACGGAATGAAACGCGTGTCGTGCTCGGGCACGCCGCCGAACACCGCTTCGATCGCCGGCCGGTACGCGGCCACGTCCGGCATCATCACCGCGATATCGCGCGGCCTGAGTCTCGGATCGGCCGCGAACATGGCGAGCAACCGGTCGTGCAGCGTCTGCACTTCGCGCAGGATCGTGTGGCAGGCGTGGAACTGGATCGAATCGTCCGGCAGCGTGAACGGTTGTTCTTGCGCATCGTGATCGTCGCCGTGCGCGGCGCGGTGGCGCAACAGGTCGTCGCGCACGCGGCCCAACAGCGTGTTGCGTGCGATTCCATTCCTGTCGAACAGGTCGGATTCCGCGTCCGGCTGCACGTGCCCGTAGCCGTAAAGCAGATCCACGAACTCCGCCGCCGCGCCGCCCAGCGAGGTGATCAGCGGATTGCCGCTGCCCTTCTCCATCAGCCGTGCGCGCACCTCCCGGCGCGAACGCGGCGTGTCGCCGAGGTATTCGCGCGAGGGCAGCGGCAGGAAGAAATCCATGTCGCAATGCCGCGCGGCCACGCCCAGCATGCGCAGCACGTCCGGCGAGACGTTGGCGCAGGCGAACGCGTTGACGTGCGCCGGCAGGCCGGGCGGGACTTCAGATCCCGATTCGAAACGCTGCAGCCATGCCTGCACACGTGCGGCGCGCGACAGGCCGCCCACGCGCGTGACCAATCTGCGCCACAGTTCCGCCTGCCAGTCGTCGCGGTCCGCGCCTTGCTCCCAGTGCAGCAACGTCTCGCGGCGATAGCCCTGCATGCGCTCGAAAGCGTGCGCCAGTTCGCCGGACAGTGCATAACGACGCAGCGGATCGCCGCCCGTCTCCGGATCGCGATCGCTCTGCAGGTATTCGCGCAACGGCGCGAGTGCCGCGCCATCCAGCGAGTCGCCGAGCAGCGCGTGCAGATGCCAGCGCAGCACGTCCGGTTCGAAGGGCGATTGGTGTGGCAGCTCCGGGTGCGCCGCGCGCAGCAGTCGCCAGGCGAAACGCGCGGGCTCCACGAACTCGACATTCGCGATGACGCCGAACTTCCCGGCCAGATGCACCTGCAGCCAGCGCTTGAGACCGGCCTGCGGCACCAGCACCAAAGCGGGCGTCAGCGGATTGTCGCCCACCTGCGCGCACAGCCGCCCGCCGAGCCCGTCGGCAAGCACCTCCGCATCATTTCCCGCATGGAGATGAAACAAAACGAGCGCCCCTGCGCGCAATCCATCGCGCAAGTATGCCCGCACGCGTCTCAGTAGGTGCGACCCGGAGACCAGTTCGGATACGGGAGTGGCGCGCGCGCGAGGAATCGCCTTCGGAGAGCGTGATCGAATCCGTGTCCGAATGTCCCCGGCGACTCCGCCGAAGCCGCGAGCGCTCGCCTGTCTACGCCGGGTTGCCCGGATCCCCGATCCAGCGGTCGGCCGCGGCGATGGCTTCGAGCAAGCGTGCCGGCGTGAACGGCTTGGTGAGAATGACCACCCCCTCCGGCGCGCCGTTGACCACATCGGCCTCGGCATAGCCGGTGATGATCACGGCGGGCAGGTGCGGCTTGGCCACGCGCAGCCGCCGGACTATTTCGGCACCCGAAACCAGCGGCATCGCATAGTCGCTCACGACCAGGTCGATCTTGGCGAGATCCTGATGCTGCAGTCCGGCCACCTGGGCGCCGTCGGCTGCGGTCGTGACGTGGTGGCCCAGGTCGGAGAGAAGGGCGGCGGTTGCCGCGCGCACCCCTTCGTGATCGTCCACCAGCAGGATGTTTCGCGGGCGCGATGCAGCCTCCCCGGCTGCGTCGCCCTGTGCCGCGGTACCGGCGAGATCGTTTGTCGCCAGCGCGCGCGGCAGCCAGATCGTCACGCAGGTTCCGCTACCCAGCTCGCTTTCGATGTGCAAGGTGCCCCCCGACTGCTGGGCAAAACCATAAACCATGCTCAAGCCCAGGCCCGTGCCCTTGCCCACCGCCTTGGTGGTGAAGAACGGTTCGGCCACGCGGTCGAGGAGGTCGGCCGGGATGCCGCTGCCCGTATCGGCGACCGACAACACCACGTAATCCCCAGCCGCCAGGCCGGTCTCGTCCTCGCCAGCGATTGTCGCGTTGCGGCCGCTTATGCGGATGGTGCCGCCCTCGGGCATGGCGTCGCGCGCGTTGATGGCGAGATTCATCAGCGTCAGTTCCAACTGCGCTTCGTCGGCGTACGGCCACCACAGGTCGGCAGGCAGATTCCATTCCAGCATCACCAGGCCGCCCAGCGTGTGCGCCAACAACTGGTTCACTGCACTGGAGAGCGCGTGCAGCTCGACGGGCGCGGGTTTCAGGTTCTGCTTGCGGGCGAATGCGAGCAGACGGGACACCACCTCGCTGCCCTGCTGCGCGGCATGCCGGACCATGTCGAGGATCGTGCGATGTTCCGGTGCGAGCCGGGCGCGCCGCTCCAGCAATTCCAGCCCGCTGAGCACCGCGGAGAGCAGGTTGTTGAAATCGTGCGCGATGCCGCCGCTGAGCTGGCCGATGGCGTCCATCTTGCGCACGTGCAGGAGCTGCGATTCGAGATCCTTGCGCTCGCTGACGTCGAGCAGGGTGCCGGCATATTCCTCCGCGCCGCTCACGCCGTCGCGCAGCAGCACCGCCTGCGCGAGGAAGTGCTTGTAGGTTCCGTCGGCGCACAGCCAGCGGTATTCCACCAAATATCCGCGACTCTCGTGGGCACCCTCGAAAGCGGCGATCGCCCGCTCGCGGTCGTCCGGGTGCAGCCGATCGCGCCACAAGGCCGGCTCGGCGAGGATTTCCCTGAAATCGAATCCCGTTAGCGCGCGGAAATTGCCGGCGATGAATTTCGGGATGCGTGGCGAGGCGTGCGGATCTTCAAGGTACAGGACGATCGGCAGCGAATCGATGATGACCGCCTGGCGCTGCTCCGCCCGGCGCAACTCCTGTTCGGCAAGCAACAGCTCGGCGTTGGCGCGCAGGTTGGCGTCGAGCAACTCCTGCTCCTGCTGTGCCTTGCGGCGCACCTCGCGCGTCATCAGCCAGAGATCGACGAACACCGCCGCCTTGGAGCGCAGCACCACCGGTTCGACCGGTTTGAACACGTAGTCCACCGCGCCCATCGAATAGCCGCGGATCAGGTGTTCGGTTTCCTTGTTGACGGCCGACAGGAAGATGATCGGGATGCGCTTGGTGTGCTCGCGAGCGCGGATGATCTGGGCGGTTTCGTAACCGTCCATGCCCGGCATGTAGACGTCCAGCAGGATCACCGCGAACTCGCCCTTGAGCAGTTGCCGCAGCGCCTCCTCTCCGGAGCGGGCCAGCACCACGTCGGCAATGTCCTCCAGCACCCTGCGCAGCGCCAGCAGGTTGCGCTCGTCGTCGTCCACGATGAGGATGCGCGCACGCTCGGGCGGACCGGCGGAGCGGACGCGCGGGGCGGCGGTCGGAAACGGCGGGCTGGAAACGGAAGCGTTCACGACATGCGCGGCTTCACGGCGCCACTGGTTCGCGCTCGCGCGCCCGCGCCACCCACACGCGCAGCAGCGCCAGCAACAGCTCGATGTCCACCGGCTTGGCGATGTAGTCCGAGGCGCCGGCGTCCAGGCACTTCTGGCGGTCGCCCTTCATGGCCTTGGCGGTAACCGCGATCAGCGGCACCCCGGCGAGCGCGGGCCGTCCGCGGATCTGCTGCATGGTTTCGTAGCCGTCCATCTCCGGCATCATGATGTCGATCAACGCGATGTCGATGTCGGGCGTCTGCTCCAGGATCGCGATGCCCTCGCGGCCGCCCTCGGCATGCAGCACTTCCACGCCGTGGCCTTCCAGCGCGCTGGTCAGCGAATAGATGTTGCGGATGTCGTCGTCGACGATGAGGATGCGCGCGCCGGCCAGTTCGGGCGCCTGGCGCAGCGCCGTGCCTGCTTCCACGGCCGGGCGCGGCGCGGGCGAGGAGCGTATGTGCTCGGCGAGGCGGGTGAAAACCTCGGCGAGCTCTTCCGGTGCCGCC
>DASSFA010000077.1:0-8248 GCA_035694895.1 Rhodanobacteraceae bacterium
CTGTGCTCGGACGGCGCGTCCTACGTCAACGGCCAGGTGATCGGCGTGACCGGCGGCATGGGCTGATGAGCGGTTGCAAAGCTGCTGCGCTCGGCATCTTGCGCGCCGGCGGTGCTCGGAATGCTCATGTACTGACGTGTACACTCCGCTTCCTGCGCTCCGGCGACGCGCAACCTGCCTTCGCTCGCTACGCTTTCAAAGCGTTCGCAGGTAACGAGTAGGGAATAATGACATCGCTTCGCCGCCAACGTCTGCAACTATTGCTGGTCGCCTCGCTGTTTGCCGCGCCGGTGCTGGTCGGCATCGCGCTGGTCGCCGCCGGCTGGATGCCCGGCACCAGGAGCTACGGGCTGCCGATCCTGCCGCAGCGCAACGTCGCGGGCGTGCCGGTGCATCTGGATGGCGGCCAGCCGTTCGCGTGGCGTGACCGTTCGTTCCACTGGACGCTGGTCGCACTGCCGGGACCCGATTGCGAGGATCGGTGCATGCATGCGCTGGACATGATGCACCGCGCCCGCATCACGCTGAACCAGCATGCGGACCAGTTGCGGCTCTTGTATCTCGGCACGCCGCCTCAAGGCGACCAGGCGCGCATGCTGCTGCAACCGTGGAGCATCGCGCAGACTTCCTCGGATGCGTTCGATGACCTCCGTCCCAGCCGGCGCGATTCGGTTTCCGCGGTGCTGGTGATGCCCGACGGCGTGGCGCTCACGCACTATCCGGCAGGTTTCGATCCGGATGGACTGAAGAAAGATCTGCAGAAGGTGATCCGATGAATGCTTCCATGCCGCTGCGCGGACTGGCGTGGATCGCCTGTGCGTTCGCGTTCTGCGTGATCGTGTTCGGCGCATTCGTGCGGCTGTCCAACGCCGGCCTGTCGTGCCCCGACTGGCCGACCTGCTACGGACACATCACCTGGCCGCAGCGCCCGCACGCGATCGCGAAAGCCGATGCGGCGTTTCCGGATCGCCCCTACGAAACGCACAAGGCCTGGCGCGAGCAGACCCACCGCTTCCTGGCCGGCACGCTGGGCGTGCTGGTGCTCGCGCTGGCTCTGGCGGCGAGCTGGAGCGTGCGTCGCCGGCTGCTGCTGGTGATCGCAGGCATCGCGCTGATCGCCATCGGCATTCCGTTCTACATGACGCAGCATTACGTACCTTCCAGCATCGTGGCTGCGATCGGCGAGGCGCTGTTGCTCGGATGCGCGCTGTTCTGGCGCGGCGCGGGCTGGCGCCGCATCGCGGTGCTGACGCTGGCGGTGGTGTCGTTCCAGGCACTGCTGGGCATGTGGACGGTGACCTGGCTGTTGAAGCCGATCGTGGTGTCGGGACATCTGCTCGGGGGCATGACCACATTCGCGCTGCTGGCATGGCTGGCATGGAACCTGACCTTGAAAAGGGGTCAGGTTCATTTTTCCGCGCGGCCCGTCATGGAACCCGCGGCAACGAACAAAAATGAACCTGACCCCTTTTCATCGCTGCGGATCGCGGTGGCGATCGGTCTGGTGCTGCTGGCCTGCCAGATATTCCTGGGCGGGTGGACTTCCTCCAATTACGCCGCGCTCGCCTGCGGTATCGGCCCGGAGTCGTTTCCGAAGTGCCTCGGCCAGTGGTGGCCTCCGGTGGATTTCCACCAGGGGTTCATCCTGTGGCGCGGCATCGGCGTGAATTTCGAAGGCGGGATCCTGGATGCGGCGGCGCGCAGCGCGATCCAGATCGCGCACCGCTTCGGCGCGGCGGTGGTGTTCGTGTATCTCGCCTGGCTCGCGCATAAGGTCTCCCGCGCGGGCCTGCGCGGACTCGGCATCGCGCTCGGCGTGCTGCTGCTGGTGCAGGTCGCGCTGGGGATCAGCAACGTGGTGTTCGGACTTCCGCTTGCGATTGCGGTCGCGCACAACGGCGGCGCCGCACTGCTGCTTTTCACGCTCGTGTCGCTGGTGGCGCACACGCAGCGCGCGGCCGCCGGCTTGCCGGCGTCCCAGTCCCAGCCACGCGCCCTGGATAAAAAAGCAGGCTCGCACGGCGAGAAGGCGCCGAGCGCAGGCGCGCTCCTACAATAGCGTGATGACTTCGCTCGCCGCCCAATATTTCGAACTGACCAAGCCGCGCGTGGTGGCGCTGCTGGTGTTCACCGCGGTGATCGGCATGTTCCTCAGCGTTCCGGGCGTGCCGCCGTGGCGCGCGCTGGTGTTCGGCACGCTCGGCATCTGGATGGCATCATCGTCGGCTGCGGCCTTCAATCACCTGATCGACCAGCGCATCGACAAGGTCATGGCTCGCACCATGCAGCGGCCGCTTGCAACCGGCGCGCTCACGCCGCGCCAGGTGTTCGTGTTCGCGATCGTGATCGGCGTGATCTCGATGGCAGTGCTGTTCTTCCTGGTCAACCCGCTGACCGCGCTGCTGACCTTCGCGGGGCTGATCGGCTACGCAGTGATCTATACCGCGTTCCTGAAGCGCGCCACGCCGCAGAACATCGTGATCGGCGGGCTGGCCGGCGCGATCCCGCCGCTGCTCGGCTGGTCGGCGGTCACCGACATGCAGGGGCCCACCGACTGGGCTTACGCGCTGCTGCTGGTGTTGATCATCTTCGCGTGGACGCCGCCGCACTTCTGGTCGCTGGCGATCTTTCGCCGCGAGGACTACAAGCGCGCGTGCATCCCCATGCTGCCGGTCGCCTACGACGTGCAGTACACGCGCTGGCACGTACTGTTCTACACCGTGCTGCTGGTGCTGGTGACGCTGCTGCCGTATCTCACCGGCATGAGCGGGCTCTGCTACCTGGGCGGTGCGCTGGTGCTGGGGATCGCGTACCTGTATTACGCGGCGCGGTTGATGCGTCCGCCGGACGAACTGTTCGCGATGCGCGCGTTCGGTTACTCGATCGTGTACCTGATGGCGCTGTTCGCACTCCTGCTGGCGGATCACTGGCTGCTTGCGTCGGTTGCCACGCCCCATGCCGGTTACGTGCTGGAGCGGGTTGGCTGACATGGGCGGCGTGCTGCACTGGTTCGTACCGTGGGAGCCTTCGCCGACCGCGGTGATCTGCATCCTGCTCGCGGGATTCCTTTATTGGCGCGGTACTCGCCGTTCGCCGGCCACCACCTCGCGGTCGCGGCAAGCGGCGTTCTGGCTGGGGTTGGTGATCACCTATTTGTGCCTGCATACGCAGCTGGATTACTACGCCGAGCACGAGTTCTTCATCAGCCGACTGCAGCAGTTCGGGCTGCAGCACGTCGGACCGTTCCTGATCGCGCTGGCTTATCCCGGCGCAGCGTTCCGTCGAGCGCTGCCGCTGCACTGGCGCACGCGCATCGTGCGGCCATTGATTTCGCGCGGCCCGTTGCGCTGGTTCTTCAATTTCCTGTTCAATCCGTTCGTCGCATCGCTGCTGTTCGTCGGGCTGATGATCTTCTGGCTGGTGCCGCCGGTGACCTTCGTCACCATGCTGGACTGGCGGCTTTATCGCCTGATGAACTGGAGCATGGTCCTGGATGGGCTGCTGTACTGGTGGCTGATCCTGGATACGCGGCCCAGGCCGCCGGCGCGGCTGGCACCAGGCGTACGCGTGCTGGTGGAGATGGCGGTGATGGTGCCGCAGGTACTGGTCGGCGCCTACATCACCTTCGCGCGCCACGACCTCTATCCCGTGTTCGACCTGTGCGGGCGCGCCTTCGGCGGCATCAGCCAGGCCACCGACCAGTACATGGGCGGGCTGATCGTGTGGGTCCCCACGGCCACGATGAGTGCGCTCGGCGCATTGCTCGCCTTCCGCAACTGGTTGCGGCTGTCGGCGCGCGGGCGGCTGGCGATCCAGCAGCGCTGGAAGGAGCAGCGGCGTTTGCAGCAGCAACTGGAGCAGCGCGGCGCGGCAACGTAGTCACTTTTATGCCGTCATTCCGGGGCTGCGCGAAGCGCAGAACCCGGAATCCATTTTTGATCTTGCTCTTGCAAAGATTGCTGTCGTCCCTGGCACTGGATCCCGACCAATCCATGGCCGGGATGACGAGCCATTAGTCACTCGGGCTGGAGGCATTCGCCGGCTTGACCGGCCACGTTGCCTGAACCGTTTCGCCGTCGTTGAAACGCAGCGACACGTGCACCGTGTCGCCGGGTTTGATCGGGTGCCTGGCATCCATCAGCATCAGGTGATAGCCGCCCGGTGCGAGCTTCACCTCTCCGTGCGCGGGAACCTCGAGCGCATCCACCATCTCCATGGTGTCCGTCCCGTTCTTCTGGATCGAGCGATGCAGCATCGCCATGGCGTAATCGGGGCTCCCGGCTCCGGCGAGCTCCACCGGCTTGTCGCCGTCGTTGCGGATCGTGGCGTAGCCGGCCGCGGGCAGATTGGCCGGCAACCAGCGCACCCAGCCGTGCTCCACCTTGACGGGTGAACCGGCGAATGCGGCGCCGGCGAGCAGCAGGCCGAAAGCGGCAGATGCGAGTTCGCGCGAGAACCTTTTCATGAATCCTGCCCGATAAGCAATTTCAAATCGTGAGCGATGGCATCCGGCGTATCCGCCGAGGTGCCCAGCAGTTGCGCATGGCCCTGCGGGCCGAAGATGTAGATCGCCGAGCTGTGGCTCACTTCGTAGCCGCCGTTCGGCTGCCTGGCGTCTTCGTTGAACGCCGCGCGATAGCGCTTGGCCATGGCGGTGATCTGCGCGGGCGTGCCGGTGAGCCCGGTGATGCGAGGATCGAACGCGGTCACGTACTGGTGCAGCACCTGCGGCGTGTCACGCGCCGGGTCCACGCTGACGAACAGGATGCGCACCTTGTCGGCTTCCGCGCCAAGCTTCTGCATCACCAGGTGCAGGTGCACCAGCGTCAGCGGGCACACGTCAGGGCAATGCGTGTAGCCGAAGTACATCATCACGTACTTGCCGCGGAAATCCGCGGCCGTCATCGGCTTGCCCGTATCCGAGACCAGGTTGAATTGCAGGTCGGGCAGGTGCCCGCGCACGTCGTTCAATTGCCAGGGCGGTGGCGCATGTCCGCAGGCGGCGAGCAGGAGCGCGCCCAGGGCAGGCAGCAGGAATCGGCGCAGGTTCGGGAGGAGCATGGCAATGGCGCGAGCGGAAATGGCGATGATACCGCGCAGCCGGACGAGGCCGGGATTCGAGAGACGCCCTTCAGCCGACCGACGCAGGAAAACCGAAAAATCCATCCGGGGCTGGCGAGCGTGAACGCAAGATGGCCGATGCCGTTCACTTCATCAAAGACGTCCATCTCAGGGTTGACGCAATGCTGCGCCGCCGCGAAAATACACGCACCGCACGACGCGCCTGCGTTGCGCGGTACCCGTGTCCACCAAGCAAAGGTTATGGACGTACACCCTAGTCGCAGCGCCGTGATCCGCTCGCATCGGATGACGGCGACCAACAATCAGTTCGCCCGCGGCCATCGCTCAGGCCCGGTCGGTATCTTCCCCGGCTAGGGAAGTCCGGCCCACTCCTGGCGGTGCCGTCGGCACCGTGATCTCAAGGAGATTGGGCCATGAAACTCCTTCGTGAATTCTGCCTGCGCCTGGCGGCCCGCCATGCGCCGCATTCACGCAATCGCAATCGCCGTGCGTGGCACGTGACCGTGCCTGCGCCGCGCGTGCGCGCGCAAGCCTGATGTCTGGCAGCCTGATGCCCGCCGGCTTGCGAAAACGATCTTGCCTGCCGCGATCCCGACCTCCTCGGGCCGATCGCGAGTTCCTGCCGCGCTGACCACGAACCGATCCGCTCGCTTCGTGGCGAAACCAGAAACCACGGAAGCGAGCCATGCTGCAAACCCCGCTCAACGACACGCCGAAAGCTGCCGCCGGGAAGAACGGTGCGGCGGCCGGCGCGCGTCCGCGCGTGGCGGAACAGGCCTGGCGCGCGAACACGGAGCTCCTGCAGGAGCTGGACACCAGCCTTGCCGGACTGGATGAGGAGCAGATCGAGGCGCGGCTGGATCGCGACGGCATCAACGAAGCCGTGCACGAAAAGCCGCCGCACTGGTCCCTGCAGCTGCTGCGCACCTTCAAGAATCCCTTCATCATCGTTCTTCTGGTGCTGGCGGCCGTGCAGTTGGCGACCTCGGACGACGTCACCGGGCCAATCATCATTGCGGTGATGGTGGGAATCAGCGTATCGCTGAACTTCATCCAGGAATTCCGCTCGTCCAGGGCGGCCGAGAAATTGAAGGCGATGGTGCGCAACACCGCGACGGTGACGCGCCGCGCCTCCGACGGCCACAGCGAGCGGATCGAAGTGCCTGTGCGCGAACTGGTCGCCGGCGACATCGTGCACCTGTCGGCGGGTGACATGGTGCCCGCCGATCTGCGCCTGCTTTCCGCGAAGGACCTGTTCATCAGCCAGGCGATCCTCACCGGCGAGTCGTTGCCCGTCGAGAAGCTCGCGCCCGAATCCGCGCATGCGCCCGCGCACGAGAATCCGCTGGACCTGCCGACGGTCTGCTACATGGGCACCAACGTGGTCAGCGGCAGCGCGACCGCGGTGGTGGCGGCGACCGGTCCGCGCACCTATCTCGGCTCGCTGGCGCGTTCGCTCACGGGGCAGCGCGTGCAGACCAGCTTCGACCGCGGCGTCAACAGCGTGTCGTGGCTGCTGA
Source organism: Rhodanobacteraceae bacterium (assembly GCA_035694895.1). GTDB lineage: Bacteria > Pseudomonadota > Gammaproteobacteria > Xanthomonadales > Rhodanobacteraceae > 66-474. Next base: position 6,603 of record DASSFA010000077.1, read on the forward strand.
TCCGCTTCATGGCCGTGATGGTGCCGATCGTTTTCCTGATCAATGGATTCGACAAGCACGATTGGCTGGAAGCGTTCCTGTTCGCGATCTCGGTGGCGGTCGGCCTGACCCCGGAGATGCTGCCGCTGATCGTTACCGCCAACCTCGGCAAGGGCGCGCTGGCGATGAGCAAGCGCAAGGTGGTGGTGAAGCGCCTGAACGCGATCCAGAACTTCGGCGCGATGGACGTGCTGTGCACCGACAAGACCGGCACGCTGACGCTGGACCGGATCGTGCTGGAGCGGCACCTGGACCTGCGCGGCGAGGAATCCGACGACGCGCTGGAGTTCGGCTATCTCAACAGCCATTTCCAGACCGGCCTCAAGAACCTGATGGACAAGGCGGTGCTGGCGCATCGCGACCTCGAGCGCAGCATCTCCCGCTGGCGCGTGGTGGACGAGATCCCGTTCGACTTCCAGCGCCGGCGCATGTCGGTGGTGCTCGCCGACGGCAGTGGCGAGGAGCTGCTGGTGTGCAAGGGTGCGGTCGAGGAGATGCTGTCCATCTGTTCTCACGCTCGCGACGGCGACGCAATCGAGCCGATGACGGACGCGCGTCGCCGCGAGATCCGCGCGATGACGCACGAGTTGAACGAGGATGGGCTGCGCGTGCTGGTGGTGGCAGTCAAGCGCCAGCCTCCGCAGGGCCGCGCATACGGCGTGGCCGACGAGAGCGGCCTGACCGCGATCGGCTGCCTGGCTTTCCTCGACCCCCCGAAGGACAGCGCGGGTACCGCGATTGCCGCACTGCGCCAGCACGGCGTGGAAGTGAAGGTCATCACCGGCGACAACGAGGCGGTCACGCGCAAGATCTGCCGCGAGGTCGGGCTGGACGTCGAGCATTCCGCACAGGGTCGTGACATCGAGCCGCTGGATGATGCGATGCTCGACGAGCTTGTCGCGCGCACCACCGTGTTCGCCAAGATGTCACCGTTGCAGAAGTCGCGCGTGGTGCAGTCGTTGCAGCGCCAGGGTCACACGGTCGGATTCCTGGGCGATGGCATCAATGATGCCTCGGCGCTGCGTCAGGCCGACGTCGGCATCTCGGTGGACACCGCGACCGATATCGCCAAGGAATCGGCCGACATCATCCTGCTGGAAAAGAACCTGATGGTGCTGGAGGAGGGTGTGCTGGAGGGGCGCCTCACCTTCGGCAACATCATCAAGTACATCAAGATGACGGCCAGTTCCAACTTCGGCAACGTGTTCAGCGTGCTCATCGCGAGCGCGTTCCTGCCGTTCCTGCCGATGCTGCCGTTGCAGATCCTGGTGCTGAACCTGCTCTACGACATTTCGCAGCTCTCCATCCCGTTCGATCGCATGGACGACGAGTACATCCGCAAGCCGCGCAAGTGGGATGCCGACGACATCGGCCGTTTCATGCTGTGGATAGGCCCGACCAGTTCGGTGTTCGACATCACCACCTTCGCGCTGATGTGGTACGTGTTCGGCGCCAACTCGCCCGCGCACCAGTCGCTGTTCCAGTCGGCATGGTTCATCGAGAGCCTGCTGACCCAGACCCTGATCGTGCACCTGATCCGTACGCGCAAGGTCCCGTTCGTGCAGAGCATCGCCTCCGCCCCGGTGCTGGCGCTGACCGGCGTGATC
>DASSFA010000078.1:0-8801 GCA_035694895.1 Rhodanobacteraceae bacterium
TGCTCGCGCAGGGCTTCCAGCGCCTGCGCCACCTGCCCCGCGCCGCCATCGATCAGCCACAGGTCCGGCTTCTCGCCCGTACCCGCGACAATGGATTTCAACCGCCGCGACAGCACCTGGTGCATCGCCGCGTAGTCATCCCCGGCGGTGATGCCGCGGATGTTGAACCGGCGATACTGGTTCTTGATGGGTCCTTCCGGACCGAACACCACGCACGAGGCGACGGTTTCCTCGCCCATCGTGTGGCTGATATCGAAGCACTCGATGCGCTGCGGCGCTTCCGGCAACTGCAACAGCTCGCGCAACGCCTCGAAACGCGCATGCAGCGACTGCTTGCTGGACAACCGCGCGGTCAGCGCGGCTTCCGCATTGCGCGCGGCGAGTTCCACGAAGCGCGCGCGCTCGCCGCGCACGCGCGACTTCAGCGCGACGTCGTGGCCCGCATGCTCGGCCAGCACCTGGGCCAGCAGTTCGGCATCGGGAATCGCGGTTTCCAGCACCAGTTCGTCCGGGACCGGCTTGTCGAGGTAGTACTGCGCGACGAACTGGCCGAGCACGTCGGCGGGCGCCGAATCCAGAGCGAGCTTGGGGAAGTAGTCGCGCGAACCCAGGCTGACGCCGTTCCTGAAATACAGCACCGATACGCAGGCCACGCCGGCTTCGCACCGGCAGGCCAGCACGTCCATGTCGGCGCGCGCGCCCTGCACGTAGTGATGCGCCTGCAGGCCGCGCAGGGTGGCGACCTGGTCGCGCAATTTCGCGGCGCGCTCGAAATCGAGATTTGCGCTGGCGCGTTCCATTTCGGATGCAAGCTCGTCTATGACCGCGCTGCTGCGCCCCTCCAGGAACATCGCCGCGTGGCGGACGTCGCGCTGATAGGTTTCCGCGTCGATGTAGGCGACGCATGGCGCCGTGCAGCGGCCGATCTGGTATTGCAGGCACGGTCGCGAACGGTTGCGGAAGAAGCTGTCCTCGCACTGGCGGACCTTGAACAGCTTCTGCATCAGGCTCAGCGACTCGCGCACTGACCATGCGCTGGGAAACGGCCCGAAATAGCGGCCGTTGCCGGTGCGCGCGCCGCGGTGGAAGGCCATGCGCGGAAAATCCTCGCCCTGCGAGAGGAAGATGTACGGATAGCTCTTGTCGTCGCGCAACATGATGTTGTAGCGCGGCTTCAGCGACTTGATGAGCTGCGATTCCAGCAGCAGCGCCTCGCCTTCCGTGCGTGTCAGCGTCACCTCTATGCGCGCGATCTGCGCGATCATCGCGGCAATGCGCGGATCCATCTTCGGTTTCAGGAAGTAGCTGCCGACGCGCTTCTTGAGGTTCCCCGCCTTGCCGACGTACAGCAGGCCGCCCTCGGCATCGAACATGCGATAGACGCCGGGCGAGGAAGTCAGGGTGCGGACGAAGGCCTTGCCGTCGAAGGCCGGTATGGATGCCATCCGCGGATTTTACGCGAGGCGGCTATTCCCCTACCGGAATCCGCGCGCAGGTGCCCCGTTCGACGTCCACCCGCAGGACCTCGTGCGCGTTGCGGTCGGCCACCCACAACGATCCCGCGGCGAAGGAAATGCCCTGCGGCTCGTGGAAGCGCCACTCGATCGACACGGTGCTCACCTCGCCGCCGCGCGACTGGATCGCACGCAGGCGATTGTTCAAGGTATCGGCGACGTAGATCGTCGCACCGTCCACGGCAATGCCCAGCGGGTGCGCGAAGCGCGCCTGGCTTCCGATGCCGTCCTCGTTGCCGTGGAGGTAGGGCCCGCCACCGGCCAGCGTCGTCACACCGGAATCGGAAAGCCGCAATTGGCGGATCGCATTGCCTGCCGCATCGGCAATGACCAGCGTACCGGGCAGCATCGCCAGCGCACTCGGCTGCGCGAGCTGACATTCGGTGGCATTGCCGTCGCGAACCCCGCTGCTTCCGCTGCCGGCCAGCACGTCGATGGCACGCGTGTGCAGGTCTATGCGCCAGATCTGGTGCTGCCCGCTTACCGCGATGTAGACGCGATCGCCCGAAAACGCGATTGCGGTCGGCGCGCTGATCCCGATGCGCTGCCCGGGAGGATAATCGGTGGGCGTGTGGTGCCCGAGCATGCCGCTGCCCAGGAGCGTTTCCACCTCGCCGCGAAGCAACCTGATTCGCCGAACGCAATGATTGCCGGTGTCAGCGACGTAAAGCGCATCATTGGAGATCGCCAGGCCTTGCGGCGAATTGAAACCGGCATCGGCGAGCCGGCCATCCCAGTAGCCGGCATTTCCGGAACCGAACTGCCGCAACACGCGGCCCTGGTGCGTGCATTCCAGGATCCGGTTGTGGCCCGTGTCGCTGACGTACAGACGATCGGCGGTCGCCAACGCATGCGCGGGAAAGCGCAGTGCCATCCGCGGTTCGGCGCGATACGCGGTGCGCGCGGACGCGTAGTTGCGCAGATCGCGCGTGGCGGCATCCTCCAGCAAGGCCGCGACCGCATCATCCACGCGGCGCAACGAGCCCTCGCCGACGAAGCGTCCTGCAAGGTTGCCCTCGCAGTCGATCAGCACCACGCTCGGCCAGGCCTCGATGCGGTACTGCTGCCACGCGTACCAGTGCGCATCGTTGGCGGTCGGGTGGCGCACGTAATGGCGATTGACCGCTTTCAGCACCGCCTCGCCCGACTGCTGCCCGGGATATTTCGGCGTGTGCACGCCGAGGATGCTCAATCCGTCGTGGTACTTGTTTTCGATCTGGCGCAAGCCGGCCAGCAGGTTGATGCAATGGACGCTGTCGTAGCTCCAGAAGTACAACAGCACCACGCGTCGGCGCAGCGCGGCGAGGCTCTGCGGTTCACGGGCGTTCACCCACTCGAGCGCAGGAAGCTCCGGAGCGAGTTGGCGACGGTCGACGTCGCAGGCGGCTTCGCGACGGTCGTCCGCGATCATGCGACGCCACGCTCGAGATGCCGTTGCGCGGCGGCGAGATCGGCTTCGGTATCCACGCCGGGCGGGAACGATTCGGGCGCAATCCGCACCGCAATGGCATGGCCGTGTTCCAGCGCACGCAATTGTTCGAGGGATTCGGCACGCTCCAGCGGCGTGGGCGGCAATTCGGAGAATGTCTTCAGGAATCCCGCGCGATACCCGTAAATGCCGATGTGCCGCAGGAACGGCATGTTCCGCGGCAGCGACTCGCGATCGCGCGCGAAGGCGTCGCGTGCCCAGGGCAACGGCGCGCGCGAGAAATACAGCGCGCGCCCGCGCATGTCGCACACCACCTTCACGGCATTGGGGTCGAACAGCTGCGCGGCATCATCGATGGGCGCAGCCAGGGTCGCCATCGGCGCGTCATCTTCGGCCAGTGCGCGCGCGACCTCGCGGATACCGCTGGCCGGAGCGAACGGCTCGTCGCCCTGCAGGTTCACCACGATCGCATCGTCCGCCCAGCCCAGTTGCCTTGCGCATTCGGCGAGGCGGTCGCTGCCGGACGCATGATCGGGCCGCGTCATGCAGATCGTGGCGTCATGGCCACGCAGCGCCTCGGCCACGCCCGCGTGGTCGGTCGCCACCACCACGGCCCGAGCGCCGGCCTCGAGCGCGCGTCGCACCACGTGTGCGATCAGCGGCTCTCCCCCGAGCAGGCGCAGCGGCTTGCCGGGCAGGCGCGTGGACGCCATCCGCGCAGGTATGGCCACGATGAAGGATGGCGCTGGTCCGGAATGCCGCGACATGACCGCCGCAGACTATCCGAGCTGCGCACCCGCAACAACGGGGCCCGCTTTTCGCGCCGGCTGAGCGGCTACCATTGCGTTTTGCTCGTGGTCGAGCCGTGTCCTCCGAATCCATCACCCCGGCCCCCGCTTCCTCGAACGTGCCACGCGCGGCGGTGCTGATGATCGCCAGCGCCTGCTGCTTCGGCTCGATGGCAATAGCGATCCGGCTGGCGTCGAGCCAGCTTCATCCATTCGAGATCGCATTCTTCCGCAACGTGTTCGGGCTGCTCTTCACGCTGCCCCTGCTCCTGCGCGCCGGCCCGCAGCTGTTGCGCACGCAGCGGCTGCCGCTGTTCGTGTTCCGCTGCGTGCTCGGCACCATCTCGATGCTGGCGGCGTTCTGGGCGATCGTGAACATGCCGATGGCGAAGGCGATCGCGCTGTCCTATTCCACGCCGCTGTTCGTCACCATCGGCGCGATCTTCGTGCTCGGCGAAGTCGTGCGCGCGCGGCGCTGGACCGCGGTGATCGCCGGTTTCATCGGGGTGCTCCTGATCGTGCGACCCGGCCTGCATGGCTATTCGCCCGCGGCGCTGGTCGCATTGTTGGCGGCGCTGATGAGCGCCTGCGTATCGATCTGCCTGAAATTCCTCAGCCGCACCGAGAGCCCGGACACGATCGTGATCTGGACCACGCTGCTGTGGGTGCCGCTGTCGCTGCCGGCAGCGCTGCTGTTCTGGCAATGGCCGCACGGTGAAACGTGGCTGTTCGTGATCGCGGCCGGATTCTTCGGTACCAGCGGGCACATGTGCTGGATGCGTGCGCTGAAGATCGGCGACGTTTCGCTGCTGGCGCCGATCAGCTTCGTGCAGATGCCGATCGTGGCGATGCTGGCGTATTTCCTGTTCGGCGAAAGGCTCGATCGCTGGACCATGTTGGGCGCGGCGGTGATCTTCGCCGCGAATGTCTACATCACCCACCGAGAGGCGCGGCTCTCGCGCACACGCATGCACGAGGCCAGGGCAGTCGCGGGCGGCGCGGAGAGTTGAGTCGCGCAGGCGCGCTCCTGCAAGGCGGCTCTCGTAGGAGCGCGCCTGCGCGCGACCGGAACATCAATCCCCGTTGCGGTTCGGCGGACGCGGCCGCCTCACCAGTTCGCCACCGCAATTCGGACAGACGTAATCCATCTCGTCGCTGCAATCGGCGCAGAAGGTGCACTCGAAAGTGCAGATGTAGGCCTCGCCTTCCCTCGCGGTTGACGCCTGGCAGCGTTCGCATTCGGTGCGCATTTCGAGTGCCATGACACTGTCTCCGATCAAGCGCGCGCGGCGTATTTCCTGGCCACGTAATCTTCCACGATCCCGACGAATTCCTGCGCGATGTTCTCGCCGCGCAGGGTCATCGCCTTCTTGCCGTCGATGAACACCGGCGCGGCGGGCGCTTCGCCGGTGCCCGGCAACGAAATGCCGATGTCGGCGTGCTTGGACTCGCCCGGGCCGTTGACCACGCAACCCATCACGGCGAGCGTCAGGTTCTCCACGCCGTCGTATTTGACTCGCCACTCCGGCATTTTCGCGCGCACGTGCCCCTGCACCACCTTCGCCAATTCCTGGAAGAATTCGGAGGTAGTGCGACCGCACCCCGGGCAAGCGGTCACGAGCGGCGTGAAGGCGCGCAGGCCCATCGTCTGCAACAGTTCCTGCGCGACGATCACTTCCTGCGTGCGCGACGCGCCGGGTTCGGGCGTCAACGAGATGCGGATGGTGTCGCCGATGCCTTCCTGCAACAGCACGGCGAGCGCGGCGGTCGAGGCGACGATGCCTTTCGATCCCATGCCGGCCTCGGTCAGGCCCAGGTGCAGCGCGTACTCGCAACGCGCGGCGAGGTCGCGATAGACCGCGATCAGCTCCTGCACGCCGGAGACCTTGCAGGACAGGATGACGCGATCGCGCCGCAGGCCGAGTTCCTCCGCGCGCGCGGCCGAATCGAGCGCAGAGCGGATCAGCGCCTCGCGCGCGACCTGCGCGGCGTCCCAGGGCTCGGCGCGCTGGTGGTTCTCGTCCATCAGCATCGCCAGAAGCGACTGGTCGAGCGAGCCCCAGTTCGCGCCGATGCGCACCGGCTTGTCGTATTTCAGCGCCAGCTCGATGATGGAGGCGAACTGAGTATCGCGCTTCTTGCCGAACCCGACATTGCCCGGATTGATGCGGTATTTCGCCAGTGCCTCGGCGGCGCCGGGTTCGTCGCGCAGGAGTTGATGGCCGTTGTAGTGGAAGTCGCCGATCAGCGGCACGTCCACGCCCATCATGTCCAGACGCTCGCGGATGCGCGGCACCGCGGCTGCGGCTTCGGCCGTGTTCACGGTGATGCGCACCAGTTCCGAACCGGCGCGCGCGAGCTCCGCGACCTGTTTCGCGGTCGCCACGGCGTCGGCGGTGTCGGTGTTGGTCATCGACTGCACCGCGACGGGCGCACCGCCGCCGACGTGTACGCGGCCGACGGTTACGCCCACGCTGCGCCGGCGTGGAGAAGGTGAGGCGTTGGCTGATGTCATGCTTTGCGATTGTTCAACGGGCGGGCACGGCAATGCCGGGCACGAAGGCTTCCAGATCCTCATCCCCGGCCGCCGCGAACTCTGTCATCGAGACGCGATAATACGCCGCGCTGATCTCTTCCATCGCGGTAACCGTGTGCTCGCGCACGGTCGGACGCGACGCCCAGTTGGACGGATCGGCCGGCAAGGTGATTTCAACCGCCGTGGCGCGCTGGTCGAACAGGTGCGCGACCAGCAGCGCAGCGGTTCCGTTTTCGCCTTGCATCATCACCGCGCGCTGCGGCGCGCGCAACTCGTCGGCACCTGCCGACACCTGCGCACCTGCGGCGCGTGCACGCCGGGCCAGCAGTTCGATTCCTGCGAAGATGCTGTTTTCGTCGGTACGCAGCCAGCGGACCAGGCCGACCATCCATTCCTGCGCTTCACCCTCTTCCGCGGGTGGCGCCAGCCCGATCACTTCACCGACCCGGATGCGCAGTGCACCATTGCCGGATTGCAGTTGCAGCCGATAGCCGCCGAGGCTCTGGTCCAGCACCTGCGCCGGCCACACCTGCGGCCGTGAATTGTCGGCATTCGCGGCCCATGCGGCGGCGTTCTCACCCGAGCTGAGCGCTATGGTGCTGCCGCGGACGCGCTGCATGAAGGCACCGAAATCGTTGTTGCCGGCCAGAACGAAATGCAGGCCGTGCAAACCGATCACCACGTCCAGCGCATGGCCCGCGCCCAGCCGCACGAAACCGCGTTCGGCCGCTCCGATCCAGCTCGAGCGCAGCCGGTTCAAGAACGTGGCCGCCACCTCCACGTTCTGTCCGCCGCGCTGGCGGAACGTCAGGCGATCAATCCCGGCCGGCCGCAGGGATGCGTGGTCCTCGAGAAACCGCTGCAGCGGCGCCAGATCCAGCGCGAAGACGTCGTCCTGCGCCAGCGCACGCTCTTCCGGCACGTAACCGGGACCGTCATCGCTGTTCTCGTCCACCGCGATCGCGGCGCCGCCGGCGGGGCCGAGTGCGCAATAAGGCGCGAAGCAGCGCGTCAGCAGCCAGGCTTCGCGCAACTCGCGCGCGGAGAAGCGGTAGGGATTGGACAGCGCCAAGAGCAACGCATGCGAGTAAGCCTGCTGAGCATCCAGTTCGGCGCCATCCGGCAGGGCATCCGCAACCGGCTTGTCGGCCACGCCGATCTGCTGCGCGAAGCGATGCAACGCATGCAGGCGCCGCCAGGCCCCGGCCGGCGGCGTGCGATACAGCCGATAGGACCACTGCAGCACGACGCCCAGGTGGGTGATCGCGCGCACCGCCGCGACCGCCGCGGCCTTGCCCTTGAACATCGGCAGCCTGCCGTCCGGCGCACAAAATTCGTGAAGCGCCAGCGCATAGTTGCGCGCCAGTGCGCGATGGAAAGCGCGGGCCGTCTCGACCAGCTTCTCCTTGGCGGCGGGCAAGGGGTGGGATTCCGCCCCGAGCTGTTGCTCGATGCCCTCGCACAAGCTGGCGACCGTTGCGCGCAGCACTTCCAGCGCCTCGATCCGCTCGCCGACCGGCCAGATCGTCGCCTGCATGGTCTCCAGCAACGTGCCGACTTCACGCGCCGCCTGCGCGGGATTGGCCAAAGGAAGGTGCGCCACGAAATCGCGCGTTGCGCGCGCACTGGCACCGCCGCCTCGCTCGGGTTCGGACCTTGGCGGCAACCCTTCGATCAGGCGCGCATAAATGTCTTTCATCTGCAAATCTCCCTGCCAGCGCCCGTGCGGAAGGCAACCCTCCAGGGGTTCCGATCGGCATCCCGCCTCGACTCGGTCATGCGCAACGATCCTTCGCACCAGCCCCCGGCCTCGACCGGGGACACCATTCTAGCGCCATCCGGCACCGCGCTGCGCTTCCACGGGGCGCTCATCGTCCCGCGATAGACTGCGCGGATGCCCGCATCGCAAGCGCCAGGAGTCCGCCCGCTCGCCGAACAGGCGCTGTCGCGCGCGGCCGGCGCACCGCTTTCCTGCGGCAATGCTATCGAACTGCTGATCGACGCACGGGCCAACTTCGACGCCTGGCTCGCAGCCATCCGCTCGGCCAAACGCAGCATCTTTCTTGCCAACTACATCATCCGCGCCGACACAATTGGTCACGAATTCCTGGAGGCCTTGTGCGAGCGCGCACGCGCGGGCGTGCATGTGTTTGTGATGCGCGACTGGCTGGGCTGCCTCGGCCAGTCAGGCGCGCGGTTCTGGCGGCCGCTCGCCGACGCTGGCGGGCAGGTGCGCGTCTGGAATCCCTTCGATCCCTTGAATCCCTTCGGCTGGATCAATCGCGATCACCGCAAATTGGTGAGCGTGGATGGCCGCATCGCTTTCATCTCCGGCGTGTGCATCAGCGCCAAGTGGCTCGGCAACCCCGCGCGCGGCATCGAACCGTGGCGCGATACCGGCGTGGCGCTGCGCGGACCGGCGGTGGCCGAGATCGAATCCTCCTTCGCCGCAACCTGGAACACCACCGGCGACCCGCTGCCGGAAGAGGCCGTCACGGATTCGGCCGCGATGCCGGAGGCGGGCGACGTCGCCC
>DASSFA010000079.1:0-3465 GCA_035694895.1 Rhodanobacteraceae bacterium
TTCCTGGTCGTCTTCTCGGTGGCCGGCGTGCTGATCTTCCTCTGGCTGTCGTCCGCGCCCGGCGAACCGCGCGCCTATCGCATCATCACGGACGAATCGGTGGGCGGCCTCGCACCGCAAACGGAAGTGCAGTTCAAGGGACTGGAAGTGGGACATGTCACCAGGGTCCGTTTCGACCCGCGCGACCGCTCGCGCGTGATCGTGGACTTCCGCGTCCGGCGCGATACCTACGTCACGCGTGCCACGTACGCGGTGGTGAGCATGCAGGGCCTGACCGGCGGCAAGACGCTGGAGCTGAAACTCGGCGAGGGCAGCCGCGCGCCGCTGGCAACGAGCGACGAGCATCCGGCGCTGATCCCGTTGCGCAAGGGCCTGCTCGATCAATTGGAAGAATCGGCGCAACAGGACATGGCTGATCTGCACGTGATCCTCGCGAGCACGAAGCAGCTGCTCGACGCTAACAACCGCGCGCACCTGAGCGCGTCCATCCGGCAACTGGATGCGGCCACCGCGAAGCTGGACCAGATCGAAGCGCAACTGTTGCCCGCGGCCGCGCGGATGCCGGCACTGTTCAAGAGCGCGCAGCAGAGCCTCGACCAGAGCCATGCGCTGCTCGCCAACGCCAACCGCATCGCGCAGGACGCGCGCGAACCGGTACGCAAGGCGGGCCAGGTCGAAGACACGCTCCAGCACCTGGGCAACAGACTCGACAAACAGACCGCGCCCGATATCGAAGCACTCAGCGCGAGCCTTACCCGCACTTCGCGCCTGCTCGAACAGCTCATCCGCGAATTGAAGGCGAAGCCACAGAGCCTGATCTTCGGCCCACCGCAACCGCCACCGGGACCGGGCGAGCCGGGTTTCCACGACAACGGCAAGAAGGACAACGGCCATGGTTAGGCTTGGCCAGCAGGCACGCACAAGTTCTCCGTTCGCACCGAGCGTAGCGAAGCGAAGTCGAAGTGCGGACGGCAGGGCCGCGAAGCCGAACCGCCGAGAGCACTTTGTCCGCATCTGCGCGCTGCTGTGCGCGTGGACGGTGCTCCTCGGCGGCTGCGTGCACACGACCAGGGCCAATTTTCTTCGCCACTACACATTGAATGCCGCTGCATCGGCGCCGGGCACAGCACGCGAAGCACCGGGCACCCATGGCGAAATCCTGCAGCTCGCGCAGATCGTCGTGCCCGAGTGGCTCGACGGCACGGCCATGTATTACCGGCTGGATTACGAAGCCGGCGGCCGGCTTGCCGCATATGCGAATTCGGACTGGGTCGCCTCGCCTGCCACGCTGCTGGAACCGCTGCTGCAAAAAGCGATCCTCGCGGCCGGCGGCTGGCGCGCGGTGATCGGCCCGCGCAGTCCCGCGAACCCGGACGTGATCTTGCAGATCCGACTGGACGATTTCAGCCAATCGTTTTCGCAACCGCATGCCAGCACCGGCGTGCTCGATGCCACCGCCACGCTGATCTCCAATCGCGACGAACACGTCATCGCGCAGCGGCATTTCCATGTCGAGGTCCGCGCACCCACGCCCGACGCGCAAGGCGGCGCGACAGCGCTGAACGAGGCAAGCGCGCAGTTCGCCGGCGAACTGCGACAGTGGGTCGATTCGGCGGCTGTGGACGCGAATGCTGCGGAAAGCCGTTGACTCCCCGCTCATCGTCGTTCCGGAGCGGACTGCGGGCTTCGCAGGCCGAACCCGGAATCCAGCTTCTTGCCTCCGCGAGAATGTGGAACGCGGCGTGAAGGCGAATGCAGCGCATCACAAATCGCGAAACCCGGCTCCCCGGTTCATCGTGGGCGCTGCGGCGCCTCCTAGAATCCGAATCTGTTTTGCGCCGCTGCGCCTTGTCCGGCGCAAGGCTACGGAGATCGCACACCCGCCTGGTTGGGCGTTCCGGCAAACGGCATTCCGTGCGCCACCGGCGTCATTCGCCACCTGTTCGCAGAGGACCTGCAACGACGCAGGTCATGCCATGTCGCGCTCGCTGCCTCGGAACCGCCACAGAAGCGAAATGCGGGCGCGCATCGCCGTCAACGATTCCTTTCCACTGCCACTGATCCCTCACGCCAAATGAAACTTCGTTCCCCGTGGTCCCTCGCGGCCCTCGTCCTCTTCATCGCCCCGGCCGGTCTCGCCGCTGCCGCTTCGCTTCCGGATGGCGTGACCGCCGTGCCGCTTGCCGCGATCACCAACGACCGCGATTCCAGCGTCAGCAACATCGAACTGATGCTGGGCGACGAGGGCGCGGTGCGCGGGATCTACCTCGCGACCCGCGCCAGCGCGGATGCCGATCCCTCGCAGGCTTCCGGGCAGGTCTATCCGCTTGCCGGCATCGAGAGCGAAGACGGCGTGGTGCTCGGCCAGGGCAAGGGCGTCAAGGCGATCCTGCTGCAGGGCACGATCCCGCCGCGGGGCGACCACGGCTCGCTGACCATCCGCTACCTCACCAACGGCGTGTTCAAGCATTACGCGCAATGCCGCGTCGAGCTGAAGCGTTCGGGCCCGGGCGACTGGCAGCTCGTCAACGCGTACGACGGCCAGCAGGTGAGGCACATCAAGGTGCAGACCTGGGCGCTCGGCATCAGCACGATCGGGAACATCTGCCCCGCGCAGAACGCCTGACAACGGCGCACTTCCCGAGTCGCTTCTGCCGCCGCGCGCGGCGCGTTATGCTCCGGCGGCACGGCGCGGGGGCGCCGATCACCGGGGGAAGTACCGTGACGACACGATCCAAAGGGCCGTTGGCCGGCTTCGACTGGCTGAAGCGCGGCATCGGCGTGGGTTTCCGCCATCCCAAGCCGATGTTCGGCGGTGCGGCCTTGCTCCTGGTCGCATGCTTTCTGCCATCACTGGTCACGCTGCCGCTCCAGTTCCACGCGGCAAGCGCGGGCACGCCGCTGAGCCCGACCGCCTTCGTCGCGATCATGGCGGGCTCCATGTTGTTCGGCTTGCTGCTCGTGCCGCTCTACGCAGGCTATCTGCAGGTGATCGATGCCGCCGAGCACGGGTTCACCGCGCGGGCATTCGACATCTTCAAGCCATATCGCGAAGGCGCAGCCCTGCGCCTGATCGGCTACGGACTGGCGCTCATCCTGATCTATCTCGCCATGCTGGGCATCATCATCGTGGCGGCCGGGAGAGAGATCATCGGTTGGTACATGCAGGTGGTGGCCGCGCAGGCCAACCACCAACCGCCCCCGGGATTGCCGCACGGGTTCGGGATCGCCATGGCGCTGTTCACGGTGATGGCTCTCTTCATGATGGGCCTCTATTCGATCAGCCTCGGCCAGGTCGCGCTGCGCGGCCGCGGCGTGTTCAACGCCATCGGCGACGGCCTGCTGGGCGCGCTGAAGAACCTGCTGCCGCTGCTCGTGCTTGCGGTCACGTTTGTCCTTGCCTGGATCGTCGTGGTGATCGCCGTCGCGATCGTCGCCCTGGTGCTTGCGCTGATCGGCAAGCTT
>DASSFA010000080.1:0-5514 GCA_035694895.1 Rhodanobacteraceae bacterium
TCGCGTCGTGACCAACACATTGATCGTGACGCACCTGTTCGCGGGCTACGACCAGGTGCTGCGCCGCTGGTTCATGCGACTCGGCCGCGATCTGCCGATGCAACCGGGCGAACCCTGGTCGCCGCCGCGCGTGGCGGTGAATTGAATGAATACCGCGCGTTCGAACGTGGTGCGCCTGGTCAGCTCCGGCGACGGCGCGGTCGCGGCCGATCCCCTGGAGGCGGCGATCGGACGCGCGCGCCAGGCCATCCTCGGCCTGCAGCAGCCGGACGGTTGCTGGTGCCACGAACTGGAAGCCGACTGCACCATCCCGGCCGAATACGTGCTGATGCTGCACTTCTTCGGCGAGAGCGAACCATTGCTGCAGGAGCGCATCGGCAATTATCTGCGCGCGCGCCAGAACGCCGAGGGCGGCTGGCCGCTTTACGAAGCGGGCGCCACGGACGTCAGTTGCAGCGTCAAGGTGTATTACGCGCTGAAGCTGATCGGTGACGATCCACAGGCACCGCACATGCGGCGCGCGCGCGAGGCGATCCTGAAGCACGGCGGCGCCGCGCGCTCGAACGTGTTCACGCGCATCACGCTGGCGCTGTTCGAACAACTGCCCTGGCGCGGCGTGCCGTGGGTTCCGGTGGAACTGATCCTGTTGCCGCGCTGGTTTCCCTTCCACGTCAGCAAGGTGTCGTACTGGTCGCGCACGGTGATCACGCCGCTGGCGGTGCTGTGCAGCCTGAAGGCGCGCGCGAAGAATCCGCGCAAGGTGGACGTGCGCGAATTGTTCGCCACGCCGCCGGAAGAGGAACGGCACTATTTCCCGCCGCCGAAGTCGTTCCTTGCACGCATGTTCCTGCTGCTCGATCGCCTCGGTCGTGCGGTCGAACCGCACATGCCCAAGAGCCTTCGGGCCCGCGCGCTGGAACGCGCGAAGCAATGGATCGTTCCGCGCCTGAACGGCGAGTACGGAATCGGCGCGATCTTCCCGGCGATGGTGAATGCCGCCGAAGCGCTTCCCTTGCTCGGCTTCGGCCCGGACCATCCGCATTGCCGCGATGCGCGCAAGGCCTTGCGCGACCTGCTGGTGGTGCACGGACAGGAGGCGTACTGCCAGCCTTGCACCTCGCCGGTGTGGGACACCGCGCTTACCTGCCTGGCGTTGCAGGAGGACCTGCGCGGCGCGCGCCTGCCCGCGCTCGTGCGCGGCCTGGAGTGGTTGCATCAGAAGCAGTTGCTCGACGAAGCGGGCGACTGGCGCGAAGGGCATCAGAACCTGCGCGGCGGCGGATGGGCTTTCCAGTTCCGCAACGACGTGTATCCCGATCTCGACGACACCGCGGTTTGCGCTTGGGCGATGCATCGCTTCGATCGCGACCGCTATGCCGATTCCATCGGGCGTGCGGCCGACTGGCTGGTCGGCATGCAATCGCGGAACGGAGGCTTCGCTTCCTTCGATGCCGACAACGACCACCTCTGGTTGAACCAGATTCCCTTCGCCGATCACGGTGCGCTGCTCGATCCGCCGACCAGCGACGTCAGTGCGCGCGTGCTCACCCTGTTGGCACGCCTGCAGCGTCCGCAGGATGCGCGGGCGCGAGAACGCGTGCTGCGCTTCCTGTGCGAGGAGCAAACCGGAGAGGGCGCATGGTTCGGGCGCTGGGGCACCAATTACATCTACGGCACCTGGTCGGTGCTGACCGCGCTCGCGGCGCTGGGCGTGGATACCCAGGCGGCGGAGATCCGCCGCGCGGCGGCATGGCTGAAGTCATGTCAGCGCGAAGACGGCGGCTGGGGCGAAACCAACGACAGCTATTTCGATCCGGCACTGGCCGGTCGTGACAACCGCAGTAGCGCCGCGCAAACCGCGTGGGCCCTGCTCGGCCTGATGGCGGCGGGCGAGGGCGACAGCGTGGCGGTGGCGCGCGGGGTGAGCTGGCTTTTGCGCAACCAGCGCGACGGATGCTGGTACGACGTGGCGTTCAACGCGCCGGGTTTTCCGCGCGTGTTCTACCTCAAGTACCACGGCTACAGCCTGTACTTCCCGTATTGGGCACTGGCGCGATACCGCAATGTCCGCGCGGGCGCACAAAGCTGATTTCGGGGTCGTCGTCGCGCTGCCCGGCGAGGCGGACAGCTTCGGCATGGAACATCCTCACGCGGGCGATTTCGAAGTCTTCGACTGGGGCATGCTGGCCATTGCCGGATTGGGCTTCGAGCGCGCGAGCGAGGCGGCGCAGGGATTGATCGAGCGTGGCGCGCGCGCGTTGTTGAGCTGGGGCGTGGCTGGCGGGCTTGCGAACGATCTGGTTCCCGGCGACCTGCTGCTGCCTGAACGCGTGGTCTCGGACGACGACGAGTGGATCGCCGACCAGGCTTTGCGCGCGCGGGTGCAGCAGGTGCTGGGCGTACGTGTACACGAAGGTGGCGCGCTTTTTTGCAGCCGTGTCCCGGTGACTTCGGTGGAAGCCAAGCGCACGCTGGCCGGGCGCGGCATGCTGGCGGTGGACATGGAAAGCGCGGGCGTGGCGACGATCGCGCGGCGCGCGGGCGTCCCGCTCGTGGCGGTGAAGGCGATCTGCGATCCGGCATCGCGCGGGATCCCGGCGATGATGCTGCGTCTGCTGGATTCCAACGGTGGCGTGCGCTGGCGCGCCATGCCTAGAGTGCTGCGCGGAGGCCCGCGCGCCTGGCGCGATCTCAACGGGCTGCGCAAAGACATGGCGGCGGCGCGCGGCAGCTTGTGGCGTGCGGCGCGCGTGCTGCCGCGGTGCGCGCAACCATGAGTGCCGATGGCGAGCTGATGCTGGTGACCGGCGCGACGGGCTTCGTCGGGTCGGCGGTGGTGCGCCGCCTCCTGGAGGCGGGGCAGCGCGTGCGCGCGCTGGTGCGGGCGACCAGCCGCCTCGACAACCTGCGCGGGCTGGACGTCGAAACCGTGGTGGGCGACCTGTGCGCGCCGGAAACGCTGGCCCCGGCGGTGCAGGGTTGTCGCGGCGTATTCCATGTCGCCGCCGACTACCGGATGTGGGTGCGGAACCCTTCCGAAATCTATGCGACCAACGTGCGCGGCAGCCGCAACCTCCTTGTGGCCGCGGCACGCGCGGGCGTGGCTCGCATCGTCTACACCAGCAGCGTGGCCACGCTCGGCACAGGCAAGGACGGATCGCCGGCCGACGAGAAGACGCCGGTGTCGTTCGACGACATGATCGGCCATTACAAGCGTTCCAAGTTCCTGGCCGAGCGCAAGGTCCGGGCGCTGGCAAAAGGCAGGAACCTGGACGTGGTGATCGTCAACCCCGCCGCGCCGGTCGGGCCGCGCGACATCAAGCCGACGCCGACCGGGCGCCTGATCCTCGATGCCGCGCGCGGACGCATGCCGGCCTACGTGGATACGGGCCTGGACATCGTGCACGTGGACGACGTCGCGGCCGGCCACTGGCTGGCGTACCAGCATGGCGAACAGGGGCGGCGGTACGTGCTGGGAGGCGAGAACCTGAGCCTGCGCGAAATCCTCACCCGCGTGGCGAAGATCAGCGGGCATCATCCGCCGCGCTGGCGATTGCCGCCGGATGCGGTCCTGCCGATCGCCTGGGCCGCCGAAACCTGGGCGCGTTTCAGCGGCCGCGAACCGCTGGTCACGGTGGCCGGCGTGGAATTGTCACGCAAGCGGATGTTTTTCTCGCACGCGCGCGCGACCCGCGAGCTGGGCTACCAGCCGCGGCCGGCGCAGGCGGCGCTGGAGGACGCGGTGCACTGGTTCGATGCGCACGGGTACACGTGACGCATTTCGCGCGGGTTCATCAGGCACGCGCGCGGCGGCCACGCATTTCACAGCCCGCCTACGCCGCCGCCGTATGCTGGTTCGGCTAACCGAAGGAGCCGTCGCAGCCATGGCAGGGATCGCCCAGGCGCAGCCGAACATCGCTTTGATCAAGTATTGGGGCAAACGCGACACGGCGTTGAATTTGCCGGCGACCGGCTCGCTTTCCGTCACCTTGGACTCGCTGTGGACCCGCACGCGGGTGGAATTCGATGCATCGCTGAAGCGCGACGAATTGCGCCTGAACGGTGCTCCCGCTCCCGCCGCGGCCGCGCGAGTAACGGCCTGCCTGGATTCCCTGCGTGCGCTCGCGGGCGTCGAGAAGCGCGCACGCATCGAAAGCCGCAACAACTTTCCGACTTCTGCCGGGCTGGCGTCCTCCGCGTCGGGTTTCGCGGCGCTGGTGATGGCCGCGAGCGCGGCGCTGGACCTGCACCTGGATCGCCGCATCCTGTCCAGTCTCGCGCGGCGCGGTTCCGGCTCCGCTGCGCGTTCGCTGTTCGGCGGCTATGTATTGTTGACCACGCACCGGAGCGGTTCCGGTCTGGACGCCACGCCGCGCTCGCTGCTGCCCGGCAAGGACTGGCCGCTGGACGTGGTGATCGCGGTGACCTCGCGCAGCGCCAAGCCGATCGGTTCGCGCGCGGGCATGGAGATCAGCCGGCGCACCTCGCCGTTCTACAACGAATGGGTCGCGAACGCGGATGCGGATCTGGCGATCGCGCAGGCCGCGGTGCTGGCGCACGATTTCGCGGCGCTCGCCGCGGTCAGCGAACACAATTGCCTGAAGATGCACGCGGTGATGATGTCCAGCCGTCCGGCGCTGATGTACTGGAACGCGGCGACTCTGGAATGCATGCATCGCATCCGCGCCTTGCGCGAGCGCGACAGCCTGCGGGTGTTCTTCACCATCGATGCCGGGCCACAGGTGAAGGCGGTTTGCGTGCCCGAGGACGCCGAGCGCGTGGCCAAGGCGCTGGCGGAAGTGCCGGGCGTGGCCACGGTGCTGCGCAGCCGGTTGGGCGAGGGTGCGCGATTGTTGCGGGAGAGCGAGATGGAGATCGCCTGATGCGTATCGAAGCGAGTGCGCCCGGCAAATTGGTCCTGATCGGCGAGTACGCCGTGCTGGAAGGCGCACCGGCGCTGGTGATGGCCGTGAACCGCCGCGCGGGCGTGCTGCTCGAGGACTGCGACGGCGACGAATGCCGGATCGATGCGCCGGAAGTCGGCGTGGTGGGCGCGCATTGGCAACTGGACACGGATGGCCGCGTGCGCTGGAACGATCTGGACGGCACGGATGCCGAGCGGTTGCGGCTGGTCACCACCGTGGTCGAGATGCTCTGCGCGGGCAATCCGCCTCTGCCGTTCCGGGCCCGGGTGGATACGCGCTCGTTCTTCCTCGACGACACGCGCCAGAAGCTCGGGCTGGGTTCCAGCGCCGCGCTCACCGTCGCGTTCGCGGCGGCCGTCGCCGCGCATGTCGGTTGCGAGTTGCCTGCCGCGCAACGACTGATCGCGATGCACCGCATGTTCCAGGACGGACGCGGCAGCGGCGTGGATGTCGCTGCAAGCCTGCGCGGCGGCGTGATCACTTACCGCCTGCATTCGAGTGCGCCGCGCATCTCGCCTGTTACATGGCCTGCGTCATTGCACTGGTGCTGCGTATGGTCCGGCCGGCCGGCGCGAACCGAGGAACTGCT
>DASSFA010000081.1:0-6522 GCA_035694895.1 Rhodanobacteraceae bacterium
GCCGCTACCGGATCCTGGGCGACACCCTGGACGACGCGGCGGGCGAAGCCTTCGACAAGACTGCCAAGCTGATGGGCTTGCCTTATCCGGGCGGGCCACACCTGGCCAGGCTCGCCGAGAGCGGCCGGCCGGACGCGTTCAGGTTCTCGCGACCGATGACCGACCGGCCCGGGCTCGATTTCAGTTTCTCCGGCCTGAAGACGCAGGTGCTGCTGGCCTGGCGCGATTCGGATCACGCCGAACAAACCCGTGCAGACATCGCGCGCGGCTTCGAGGATGCGATCGTCGAGACGCTGGCGATCAAGTGCCGCCGCGCATTGGCGCAAACCGGTTTCGACAAGCTGGTCGTTGCCGGCGGTGTGGGCGCCAACCGCAAGCTGCGCGCGCAACTGGCGCAAGCGGGTGAGCGCGAGGGGTTCCGCACCTATTTCCCGCGCCTCGCTTTCTGCACCGACAATGGCGCGATGATCGCGCTGGCCGGCGCGCTGCGCCTCGCCGCAGGCCAGGTGCAGGGGCCGGAGATCGTGGTGAAGCCGCGATGGGATCTGGAGAGTCTGGCGGCGATTTGAGGGAGAGAGGCGAGGGATCAGTAGCGAGGGTGCACAGTCCCGACCTCGCACAAGTGTGGCAGTCGCCGCTTTGCTGTTTGAAGCTTTCACGATTGCTGTGACAATCGGGTTTCGCGCCCTCACTACTCGCTCCTGATCCTCCCATGGACATCGTCTTCATCGAAGCGCTCACCATCCACACGGTGATCGGCATCTACGACTGGGAGCGGCGGGTGCGCCAGCCGGTCACGCTGGATATCGAAATGGGTTTCGACAATACGAAGCCCGCTGCGAGCGAACGGATAGAGGACACGCTGGATTACAAGCGCGTTTCCAAGCGGCTGATCGCCTTCGTCGAGGCTTCCGAATTCCAGCTGGTCGAGACCCTGGCCGAGCGCTGTGCCCAGATCCTGCGCGAGGAATTCGGCGTGGCGTGGTTGCGCCTGAAACTGTCCAAGCCCGGCGCGGTGCGCGGCGCGAAGGCCGTCGGCGTGATGATCGAGCGCGGCGAGCGGTCGGCCTGAGATGACGCGCGCCTGGCTCAGCCTTGGTTCCAATCTCGAGCCTGAGAGGCATCTGCGCGCCGCGTTGCGTGAGTTGCGTGAGCGCTTCGGCGCGCTGCGCGTCTCCCGGGTGTACGAATCCGAAGCGGTGGGCTTCGACGGGCCGCCGTTCTGGAACCTCGCCGTGGGATTGGAAAGCGACCTCGATCCGGATGCCTTGGGCGCGTGGTTGCATGAACTTGAAGATCGCCTGGGGCGCCGCCGTGACCAGCCGCGCTACGCCGATCGTACGCTGGACATCGATGTCGTCGCGTTCGGTTCGCAAACGCTGGACCGCCCGGAATGGGAGCAGGCGTTCCTGCTCGCGCCGCTGACGGAAATCGAACCCCGGTTGCCCGTGCCTGAAGGCAACGAAACGGTCGGCGACCGCTGGTGTCGCATGCAGGACTCGGAAGATACAGCGTCGCTGCGCCAGCTCGACGTTGACCTGCTGCGCTGAATTACAGCCCGGCCTCGCGCGCCAGCTGATCCATCCTTCGCGCCGGAACTTCGGTGCTGCGCGCGCTTTCGAACGCGATTTCGTGCGAGAACATCGCGATCGCGGTGCGCGCGACCTGGCGCGTGTCCAGCCAGGCGTAGGCGCCCACGCCGGCCGCGCCGATCGCAGGCAACAGTCGGGACAATCCATTGCGCAGCGCGCGCGGGGAAAGGTGCACGCCGATGCGCTCGGCGACCGTGCGCAGCGCGTGCGCGGTGGCGTGGCGCACCACGAAGCGTTCGCCCGCGCGCACCACGAGATCGCGCACCGCCTGCGCCGCGGTGTGGCGGAACAGGCAATACAACATCTGCTCGCGCGTGAGCGCGGATTTCTGTCCGAACGAGCCGGCGATATCGGCCACCATCTTCGCCTGGATCCTCCAGATGGTCACGAGCTCGGGCAACACGGTCAGCCAGCCCAGCGGACCGGGCGGCAGCGACAGCGACGCCGAAGTCAGGAATGCGCGGCGCCGCGCGTGGGCGGCGATGATCTCGGCACGCATGCGAGGCGACACCGAGGGCGGCTCGATACTGCGCGGAATATCGCCGAGGAAATCCAGGATGACGCGGGCGATGCGGGAGGCCTGGGGCGCGGAAACGGGTGCGGTCGTGGTGATGGCGTTCATTGGATGCTGCGACGGATGCGACCGCCTCAGCGTGACAGGTGGCGCTTCAAGACCAGATGAACGTAAATCTCTGAAGAAGCGTCGCGAGCGAAGGCAGGCTGCGTGACGGCGGCGCGCAGGCACCGGAGTGTACACGTCAGTACATGAGGATGCCGAGCACCGCCGGCGCGCGGCATGCCGAGCGCAGCAGCTTATTCAGGGATTTATAGTGCGCCCGCCATCAACGCGGATGATCTCGCCCGTCACGAATGGCGCGTCGCGCAGCAGCCACAACACCGCGCCGGCGATGTCTCCCGGAGAACCGGCGCGGCCGAGCGGCGTGCGTGCCAGGATCGTCTGCCGGTCCGCGTATTCCTTGCCGGATTCCGGCCACAGCACCGCGCCCGGCGCCACGCCGTTGACGCGTACCTCCGGCGCCAGTTCCTGCGCGAGCGACAACGTAGCCATCGCCAGCGCGGCCTTGCTCATGCAGTACGCGGCGTGTTGCGGCAGCGGCCGCTCCGCGTAGATGTCCACGATGTTGACGATCGCGCCGCGCGCGCTTTTCAAATGCGGGGCCGCGGCTTGGGCCAGCAGCAGCGGTGCGCGTGCGTTCGCCGCGAACAGTTCGTCGCATTGCCGTGCTTCGATGCCACCCAGCGGCGTGGGGTAGAACGTCGATGCATTGTTGACCAGCGCATCAAGCCGGCCGAAGCGGGAAAGGGTTTCCGCGACGAGTTCGGGCAGGCGGTCGCTGTCGCGGAGGTCGGCCTGCAAGCCGAGCGTGGAGGCGGCGCGCTGCGACTCCAGTTCCGCGATCACGGCATCGCGTTCCGCGACCGAGCGCCGGCAATGCAGCGCCACGTCGTAACCGGCCGCGTGCAGCGTGCGTGCGATCGCCGCGCCGACACGCCTGGCGGCGCCGGTGACCAGCGCGACTCTTTGCGTCTGATTCGGCATCGGAACATTCCCTCATATCCGTTCGCGTTGAGCGTAGCTCGCGCAGCGAGCGGAGTCGAAAGGTATTCGGCAAAGTATGATGGTCCTTCGACTCCGGCCCTGCGGGCCTACGCTCGGGACGAACGGAAATCAACGAAAAATTGCCAGGAGCACTCCCCAAGCCGGATGCCGAGGAACGCGCGCATTCGCAGCGGCTCGTCGCCTTGATCCGCGACGAGATCGGCAGCGGGGGCCCGATGCCGTTCGCGCGTTTCATGGAGCGCTGCCTGTACGCTCCCGGGCTGGGTTATTACAGCGCCGGACGGCTGAAATTCGGCGCGCAGGGCGATTTCGTCACCGCGCCGGAATTGGGCGCGCTGTTTGCACGCTGCGTTGCGCGCGCACTGGCGCCAGCGTTGCGCGCCTGTGGCGAGCAGGCGGTGTTCTTTGAACTGGGTGGCGGCAGCGGCGCGTTCGCGCGCGACTGCCTGCTCGCCTTGCAGGCGCTGGATGCATTGCCGAAACAGTACTGGCTCCTGGAGCCCAGCGCCGACCTGCGCGAACGGCAGCGTGATCTCCTGCGTGAAACCTTGCCGCCCGATCTGTTCGCGCGCGTGCAATGGCTGGAACGCCCGCCGCAGGCGCCATGGAAAGGCGTGCTGTTCGCCAACGAAGTGCTCGACGCGTTGCCGGTCACGCGCTTTCGCGTGGGCGATGGGGAAGTCTTCGAGGAACACGTCGCCTTGAATCAGGTCGCGCCGGATGCGGGCAATGCCTTCATCCGCGTGGACCAGCCCGCCGATGCACTGGTCGCCGGCGCGGTGCGCCATCTGCAACGCAAGCTGGGCGCGCCGTTCGCGGACGGCTACCGTTCGGAAGTGTTGCCGCAACTGCCGTGGTGGATCGAGGCGATCGCCGGTACCTTGCAGAAAGGCGCGGCACTGTTCGTGGATTACGGTTATCCGCGCCGCGAGTTCTACCTGCCCGAGCGCCGCGACGGCACCCTGGTGTGCCATTACCGCCATCGCGCGCAGGGCGACCCGCTCTGGCATCCGGGCCTGCAGGACATCACCGCGTTCGTGGATTTCACCGCGTTGATCGAGGCCGGCATCGCCGCAGGTTTCGATTTCGTCAGTTATGCGAGCCAGGCGCAGTTCCTGATGGCGAGCGGGCTGGATGCTGCGTTCGCGGAAGCCTATGCGCAGGCGCCGGACGAGGCCGCGCACTATGCGCTCGCGGGCGAAGTCAAACGATTGACCTTGCCCGGCGAAATGGGCGAGCGCTTCCAGGCGATGCTGTTCGCGCGCGACCTGGAGTCCGGACAATTGTTCGCGCCGCTGATCGAAGTGGATCGCAGCGAGCGGTTGTAATTACTTCGTGCCTTGCGCGGCCTTGTTCCGCGCCACCCAATACGGATCGGGCTCGCCCGGATCCGGCCGATCCGACCAGCGTTTGTACGTCCACTGGTACTGCGCGAAGGCAAGTTCCACGCATTCCTGCACGCCGCGATTGAGCGCACTGCACGCGATGCGCAGGTCGGGATCGGCGATGCCTTGCGGAGCTGGGCGGAAATGGAGACGGAATCCCGCGCCTTGCGCCAAGCGTTCGGCGAAGGCAAAGAGCACATCCGCGCCGGTGCGCTGCGCGATCCGCGGCAGCAGCACCATGGTGTCGGCCTCCACGCCGAAGAACGGCGCGAACTGACCCTCGCCGCGCTTGGGCTGCTGGTCGGGGAGGATGCCGACCACGCCGCCGGCCGCGAGCCGCTTGTACAACGCGCGCACGCCGGCGCCATCGGCGCGCACCTGTTCGGGCGCCAGTTTCCCGCGTGCGCGCCGCAGCAATGCTTCAAAGGCGATGTCGCGTGGCGGCGCATACAGGATCGCCAGTTGCGTGCGACTGCTGAGCCAGTAATTCAGCAGCTCCCAGCAACCCAGGTGCGGCGCGGCGATGATCAACCCGCGCTTCGTTTGCAGCGCCGCGTCGAACAATTCCTGTCCGCGCACTTCGCGCACCAGTTGCAGCGCGCGCTCCGCGCCGCGGCCCCACACCGCGGCGAGTTCGGCGGCCGCGCGCCCGGTTTCGATCAGGCACGCGTGGGTGAGCCTGGCGCGCGCGGCATCGTCCAGGTTGGGGCAGGCGAAGCGCATGTTCACTTCGGTGTGCACGCGTTCGCGCGCGCGCCTGCGCCACCACAGAGCCTGGCCCAGCGCGGCGCCGAGCGCGTGCAGCGCGCGCAACGGCAGCAGGCCGAGCACGCGCAAGGCCGCCCAGGTCAGCGCGACGTACCAGCGCATCAGCCCGTCGCTCCCGCCGCGCGCGTTGCGCGATAGATGTCCGGGAGCCCGCTCCCCGGCCGCGGCTTGAAGCGCTTGTAGTTCCACTGGTATTGCGCGAAGACGGTTTCCACGCAGTCGGCCACGGCGGCGTTCAAGGTGGTGCATGCAACGTACAGGTCGGGATCGCGAAGCGCTTCCGGAAGTTGGCGGAAGTGGATCACGAAACCCGCTGCCTTCGGCAGTCGTTCGACGAACAGCATCAGCACGTTCGCGCCGGTGCGCGCGGCCAGCCGCGGCAGCAGGCTCATCGTCAGGGCGGGCACGCCGAAGAATGGAGCGACCACGCCGCCGCTGCGCGGCACGTGGTCGGGCATGATCGAAACCACGCCGCCGCCGCTCAGATGCCGGAATACGCGGCGCACGCCGGAGTCGTCGATCGGGAACTGGATGCTGGCACCCTTGCCGCGCAAGCGGCGCAGCAGCGCCTCGGCCTGCGCGTAGCGCGGCTGCGTGTAGAAGGTGGCGAATTCGGTGCGCGCGCCGATCCAGTAATTGGCGACTTCCCAACTGCCGAGGTGCGGTGCACACAGGATCAGTCCCTTGCCCGAGGCCAGCGCCGCGTTGAAGAGTTCTCCGCCGCGCACTTCGCGAACGCTCGCGAGCGTTCGCGAGACGCGGCCCCAGATGCCGAACACCTCGGCCAGGGACTTGCCGGTCTCGACGAGGCAAGCGCGCGCCAGTTGCTTGCGCGCGCGCTTGCCCGCCTGCGGTCGCACCCGCGCGAGATTGGCTTCCACGATCCGCCGCTTGCGCGAATGCGTCATCCAGAACAGCCAGCCCAGCGTCGCGCCCAGCGCCTGCCAGAAACGCAGGGGCAGTTTCGACGCCGCGTGCAGGATCGCGTAAAGGATGAGGGTGTACCAACGCATCGCGCGAGTGTAGCGAACGGCCGGGAAATGGGAGACGAGAGAGGAGAGACGAAAGGGCGTCGCCGACTGATACGCTTCCTTCCGTCTCCCGTCTCCCGTCTCCCGTCTCCGCATGATCTCCCTCCTCCAGCGCGTCACCGAAGCCCGCGTCGTCGTGGACGGCGGGACCGTCGGCGCGATCG
>DASSFA010000082.1:0-8340 GCA_035694895.1 Rhodanobacteraceae bacterium
TCTCGCCGTCCATCACCGGCAGTTGCGAGACGTCGTACAACTTCATGCGGTTGTACGCGGTGACCAGCAGTTCGTTCGGGCCGACCACCACGGTGTCGCGCTGCGCGTAGGGGCGCAGGATCAGGTCGCGCAGGTCGCCGGTCGGCTGGCGATCGAGGAAGCCGTTGTCCAGCATCCAGTAATCGTTGTAGAGCTTGGACAGGTACTTGTTGCCGGTATCGCACACCAGAGTGACGACGCGCTTGGCCTCTTTCTGCTCACGGCAATAGCGAAGCGCAGCGGCCAGCAGCGTGCCGGTGGACGAACCCCCGAGGATGCCTTCCTTCTTCAGCAGTTCGCGCGCGGTGAGGAAGCTCTCCCTGTCGGAGATCGAATAGGCCTTCCTGACCCGGGAGAAATCGCTGATGCTGGGCAGGAAATCCTCGCCAATGCCTTCCACCATCCAGCTCGCCGACTTGGTGCTGAGCGTGCCCTCGTTGATGTATTGCGCGAGGATCGAACCGACCGGGTCGGCGAGGATGAATTCGGTGCGCGGCGACACCTTTTCGAAATAGTGCGACAGCCCGGTCATCGTGCCGGACGAGCCGCAACCGAACACGATCGCGTCCACTCGACCGTCCATCTGCTCGAAAATTTCCGGGCCGGTCGTCGCTTCGTGCGCGGCCGGATTGTCGGGATTGCCGAACTGGTTGATGAAGTACGCGCCGGGCGTGTCCTGCGCGATCTTCGCGGCCAGGTCCTGGTAATACTCCGGGTGGCCCTTGGCGACATCCGAGCGCGTAAGCACCACTTCCGCGCCCATCGCCTTGAGGTTGAAGATCTTCTCGCGGCTCATCTTGTCGGGCACGACCAGGATGAGCTTGTAACCCTTCTGCTGCGCCACCAGCGCCAGACCGAGGCCGGTATTCCCGGCCGTGCCCTCGACCAAGGTCGCGCCGGGCTTGATTTTTCCCGCGCGCTCGGCGCCCTCGATCATCGACAGCCCGATGCGATCCTTGATCGAACCGCCCGGGTTGGCGCTTTCCAGCTTCAGGAACAGCTCGCACGGGCCGGCATCGAGATGCTGCGCGCGCACCATCGGCGTGCGGCCGATCAGCTCGAGGACGCTGTTCACGATCATGCCGGCTCCGGATTTGCGTGCAGCCGGCAATGATACTGGAGTACCGCTCGCATGAGCGCCTTGCAACGGCGCAGAGCGAAGGCAGCTTGCGTCGGGCGCACGAGTTCCAATGTGCTCACAGCAACCGGCCCGCTTGGGGCGGGCCGGCGAGAAGACGTCAGTGTGCGGCGCTCAAGCGCCGGTCCCACATTCGGGTCAGGCGATCCTTGGCATACAGCTTTTCGCGCTTCATGCCGTTCAGCGTGGTGTCGTCCACCGGGAGAACTCCGAGTTCCGCGTCGCGAACCTTGCTGTCCAGCTCCTGATGATGCAGAAAAAGGCGGCGGAACTCGGGGTCCGCCTTCATCAGCGCTTCGACGTCTTCTCTCTGGGATTCGAACATTGCAGAACCTCCTGATGATGCCAGCGGCGCACGAGCAGCCACGCCGCGCGCCGCTGAAGCGGTGCACGGATGACTGAAATGTGCGGAATTCATGGATCGGCAGCTCTCTCGACGAGTGCGGCGGACCGGATGCCTGGCCGGGAATAACCACGGCGGCACTTGGTCCACCCCGACGCTACTCCTCCACGTCGGCCTTGGCAAGCCCGCGGGAAAGCTACCCGGCGGCTACGACGAACCGTAAAGATTCTTTACGAATCAGAGACTTGGTTCAGTCGCTCGTCTCGACTTCCACGCTGGCGCCCTTGCTGCCGCTCTGCACCGGGCGGATGTGGACGCGGCTCGGATCGGCGCCGCCGGCGACCAGTGCATCGCGCACCGCGACCGCCCGACGGCCGGCCAGCACGCGCATCCCCGCCGCAGCGCGCGGAATGATGCGGATGGATTGCGCGGCGTGGTCCTTGGCGAAGGCTGCAAGCTTGTCTGCCCGCGCCGCGGAGAGCTCGCTGCCACCGGCACTGAACGCGCTGTCGGACAGGCGCATGTGGGCAGGCCTGACTGACTGGCTGGAATTCCCCTGGGAATTGTCCCCGCGCAGTGCGCGGGTCGCCGCCTCCGCAAGCTGCGCCTCCTTGCGCGCCAGCGCGGCCGCGCGTGCCTGGGCAGCCGCCAGCTTCTTCGCCTGTTCGGCTTCGGCCTGCGCCTGCTGTGCCTGTTGCGAATAGGCCGCGCCCTGCTGCTGCAGCATCTGCGCCTGTTCCACCGCGGCCTGGTATTGCAGGCGCTGCCGCGCCAGCTCCGCGCGCGCCGCGGCGGCCTCGGCCTGACTGGCCTCCAGCATGATGTGGTCGTGTTCGCGATTGAGCTGGTCGAGCACGTTCTGGTCAGCCGCCGCCTGCGCCGCCGCCTGCGCCAGCGCGACACGCTGCTCGGCCATGAACAGGTAATGCGGGCGCTCGCGGCGGCCGGCATCGCGCAATGCCGTGACCGCATCGCGCGCGCGCGCCTGCTCGCCCGGAGCGAGATTGCCGAGCGTCGGATCGGCGCTCAGCTGATCCAGCTGGGCGCTCAGGCGGTCCGCCTCGACGTCGCTCGAAGCCGCATTCGCGAAGCTCGGCGCGACCGTTCCCAATGCGAGTACGCACACCGCAAGCAGCATTCGCGCGCGCATCAGCGTCCGCTCCCTTGGCCGTCAAGATCCTTAACCGCACCGCCGCTGCTCGCCGGCGCAGGTGGCGTCCCTGATGTGGAGGGCGGCGCCGGCACGGGATTCTGTTCGGGCGGAGCCCCGAGCTGGATCGGCGGCAGTTCCTGCGCTGAAGCTCCGCTCGCAGGCGGCTGGCTCGCCGCCTGTGCCTGCGCGGCTTCGGCCTGGCGTTGCTCCAGATCCGCCTGCAGCCTCGCGTTCTCGTTGCGCTTGGCCTGGATCTGGTTCTCGAGTGCGGCCGCGCGCGCGCGGGCACGCGCGGTTTCCGCCGCGGCCTCGGCCTCCTCGGCGCTGGCCGTGGCCTGTTCGTTGTTGCCTTGCGCCATGGACTGCTGGGCGAAGTCAAAGCGGCGCTGCGCTTCCGCGAATTCGTCCGGAGCGAGCTCGGCCGCATTCGCCGCCTGGGCGGCGCGGATCTGCGCGGCGGCGCGATCCATCAAGCCGGTCGGCGGCGGCGCGGTGGCGCACCCGCCCAAGGCAACAATCGCAAAAAACGGAACCAGCCGATGGATTTTTGTACGGGTGCGTGCCATAAACCGCGGCGCAGGGGTGTGGTGGCTTCTATTCTCGGGCCCACCCGGCCCCATTGCAACGCAAGTGCCGCCAACCCGGTTGGCAGCGCTCTTGCACGGATAACGCGGCAGCATCGGGGAAACATCAATGGACATCGGCTATTTTCTGAAACTGATGATGGACAAGGGCGCCTCGGACATGTTCCTGTCCACCGGCGCACCCGTGCACATCAAGGTAGAGGGCAAGCTCTACCCGCTCGGCAACACCGGCCTGCCGTCGGGCATGGCCAAGAAAATCGCCTATTCGCTCATGGATGAAGGCCAGGTACCGCAGTTCGAGCGCGACCTGGAATTGAACATGGCGATCGCGGTCAAGGACGTGGGTCGCTTCCGCGTCAATGTGTTCAAGCAGCGGGGCGAGGTCGGCCTGGTCATCCGCTCGATCAAGAGCGAAGTACCCTCGATCGAGCAACTGCTGCTGCCGCAGATCTACAAGCAGATCATCATGGAGCCGCGGGGACTGGTGCTCGTGGTGGGCTCCACCGGCTCGGGCAAGTCCACCACGCTGGCCTCGATGATCGACTACCGCAACACCAACAGTTCCGGGCACATCTTGACCATCGAGGATCCGATCGAGTACCTGCACCGGCACAAGAAGTCCATCGTCAACCAGCGCGAAGTCGGCATGGACACGCACGCCTTCCACAGCGCGCTGAAGAACGCGATGCGCGAGGCGCCGGACGTGATCCTGATCGGCGAGATCCGCGACACGGAAACCATGGACGCGGCGATCGCGTTTTCCGAAACCGGCCATCTGTGTTTGGCGACGCTGCACTCCAACAACGCCGACCAGACCATCGAACGCATCCTCAACTTCTTCCCCGATGCCGCGCACAAGAACATCCTGATGAATCTCGCCCTCAACCTGAAGGCGGTGATTTCGCAGCGCCTGGTGATCGGCAAGGATGGCCGCCGCCGCCCGGCGGTGGAGGTGCTGATCAACACGCCGCACATCCGCGACCTGCTGCGCCGCGGCGAGGTGCACCAGATCAAGGACGCGATTGAGCGCAGCCTGCAGGAAGGCATGCAGACTTTCGACCAGTCGCTGTTCAATCTCTACAAGGAAGGCACGATCGAGCTGGAGGAAGCCTTGTCGAAGGCCGACTCGCGCGACGGCCTGGCGCTGAAGATCCGGCTTGCCGAAGGTGGCTCCGGCAGCGATCTGACGCAGAACGACCCGTACGACATGGCGACGTTCTGAGAGGATCTCCGACAGCCAGCCTCCGGGATCTCTGCAAAGCGTCACGAGCGAAGGCAGGTTGCGCGTCGCCGGAGCGCAGGAAGCGGAGTGTACACGTCAGTACATGAGCATTCCGGGCACCGCCGGCGCGCAAGATGCCGAGCGCAGTAGCTTTGCAGAGATTCCCCAAAAAAAACGGGCGCCCTCGCAGGGCGCCCGCTGACGTTGGATGCATCGGGGAGACTAGAACCGATACTCCGCATTCACTGACCACAGGTTGGTGGACAGGTTCAGATTGCTCTTGTCCGCGTGGTAGTAGTCGTAGGCAAGGCCAAGGCCGAAGTTGCGGTTGAAGTCATAGCCGAACCCGGCGCCGGCGTAATAGCCGGTGTTGCTGTGGCGCGCGAACAGCGGGAAGGTTTCGCTGGTTTCACCTTCACCCTTCCATGCATACAGGCCAGCGCGTCCCGAGATGTACCAGTTCGGGTTCAAGTTGTAATGCGCGGTTGCGCCCGCGGTCCAACCGTGCAGGGACGATTTGTCCTTGGCGACCACCGGCTGACTGTTGAACACGTTCTTGATCTGCACGTTGCCCAGATCGTTGTAGCCCACTTCCGCGCCCAACGCGAAATTCGGGCTCAGCGACCAGCGATAGCCGCCGTTGATCGCATAGCCGGCGTCGCTGCCGCTGTTGGGTCCGGAAATCACTTGTGCATGGCCGACGTTGCCGTTGACGAAGAAGCCGCCGTTGTCGGCGTTGCCGGCGTTTTGTGCCAAGGCCGGCACGCTCACCGCAAAAGCCGCGGCGACGGAAAGGGCAGTCAGGGTCTTGCGCATTATCTTTCTCCAGCTTGGGGAATTTTTGAAGCTCCACCGCGCGCACGCTGCTTTGTGTGCGCGCAGCCCTTGTGACCGTGTCGACCCCCAATTGTTGCGTTTTCGCAAAGTGCGGCTCAGGCGCAGTTCATCGCCTTAACCGGCGCGTGAACCGCTACAATTCGCGCCCTTGTCATTCAGGGAATCCGCAATGCCGAGTCGTCGCGAACTTGCCAATGCCGTGCGTGCCCTCGCAATGGATGCCGTCGAGGCGGCGAAGTCCGGACACCCGGGCATGCCGATGGGCATGGCCGACATCGCCGAGGTGCTGTGGAACGATTTCCTTTCGCACCATCCGGCCAATCCGCGCTGGTGCAATCGCGACCGCTTCGTGTTGTCGAACGGGCATGGCTCGAGGCTGCAGTACGCATTGCTGCACCTCTCCGGTTACGAGTTGTCCATTGACGAGCTGAAGCGCTTCCGTCAGTGGCACTCGAAGACGCCCGGCCACCCGGAGGCGCACGAAACCCCCGGCGTGGAAACCACCACCGGCCCACTGGGGCAGGGTCTGGCGAACGCCGTCGGATTGGCGCTCGCGGAGAAACTGCTGGCGCGCGAATTCAACCGCGACGGCTTCTCCATCGTCGATCACAACACCTATGTGTTCGTCGGCGACGGCTGCCTGATGGAAGGCATTTCGCACGAGGCCGCATCGCTCGCCGGCACGTTCAAGCTCGGCAAATTGATCGCGATCTACGACGACAACGGCATCTCGATCGACGGCGAGGTGCGCGGCTGGTTCAACGACGACACGCCCGCGCGCTTCGAGGCCTATGGCTGGGAAGTGTTGCGCGACGTGGATGGTCACAACGCGGAAAGCATCAAGGCCGCGCTGGTTTCCGCCGCGCTCGATCCGGACAAGCCGACGCTGATCTGCTGCAAGACCACGATCGGCTTCGGCGCTCCGCACAAGCAGGGCACGGAAAAGGCGCACGGCGCACCTCTGGGCAAGGACGAGATCGCCGCCGCACGCGACCAGCTCGGCTGGAACTGGCCGCCGTTCGTGGTGCCGGACGAGTATTACGCCGCCTGGAATGCGCGCGACAAGGGCGCGCAACGCGAATCCGAATGGAACGCGCTGTTCGAACGCTATCGCGCCGCGCATCCCGAACTCGCGGCCGAGTTCGAGCGCCGCATGGCCGGCAGATTGCCGAGTGATTTTTCTGCGCGCGCGCAGGCGTTCATCCGCGCGCAGCAGGAACAGGCACCGAACATCGCCTCGCGCAAGGCATCGCAGATGGCCCTGGATGCCTACGGCCCGCTGCTGCCGGAGCTGGTCGGCGGCTCGGCGGACCTTGCCGAGTCGAATCTGACCTTGTGGAAGGGCGCCCACAACGTCAACGGCGAGGCCGCACCACGCAATTACATTCATTACGGCGTACGCGAATTCGGCATGGGCGCGATCAGCAACGGGCTGGCGCTGCACGGTGGATTCATTCCGTACGACGCGACGTTCCTGGTGTTCTCCGACTACGCGCGCAATGCGGTGCGGATGTCGGCGCTGATCCCTGCGCATGCGATCCACGTCTACACGCACGATTCCATCGGCCTGGGCGAGGATGGCCCAACCCATCAGCCGATCGAACATCTCGCGTCCCTGCGACTGATCCCGAACATCCGCGTGTGGCGACCGTGTGACGCTGCCGAATCGGCCGCGGCCTGGCAAAGCGCGATCGAACATCGCACGGGCCCTTCGTGCCTGGTGTTCTCGCGACAGGCGTTGAAACCGCAACCGCGCAATGACGAACAGCTCGCGGCCATCGCACACGGTGGCTACATCCTTTCCGATCCGGCCGATGCGCAATTCCGCGCGATCCTGATCGCAACCGGCTCGGAGGTGGAGCTGGCCATGGAGGCGATGCGCGCCATGCAGCAGCGGGGCGTCGGCGTGCGAGTGGTCTCGATGCCGTGCACGGAACTGTTCGACGCGCAACCGCTGGAGTACCGCGAGGGCGTACTCCCTTCGTGGTGCCGTGCGCGCGTGGCAATCGAGGCGGCGAGCTCCGATTACTGGCGCAAGTACGTCGGCCTGGATGGAGAAGTCATCGGCATGGCCAGCTTCGGCGCCTCCGCTCCCGCCGATACGCTGTTCGCGCAATTCGGCTTCACGGTCGAACGTGTGCTGGATGCGGTGCAGCGCGTACTGCGCTGAGCGGTTACGCCCCGCCGGTTTCGATGCGGCGGCCCGATTCCGGGTCGAAGGCATGCAGGTGCCGCGGGGCGAACGTGAGCGCCACTTCGCTGCCCGCCGGCGGCAAGGATTGAGGCGGCACGCGTGCGACCAGCTCAGTCGCGCCGTAGCGCAGGTACAGGAACACTTCGTTGCCGACCGGCTCGGTCACTTCCAGGTGCGCACGCAACGGGGCGCGCTCGTCCGGCGAGGCGAGTTGCAGTTGCTCGGGTCGCAGGCCCAGCACGATCTCGCGGTCGGCGCGGGCCTTGAGACCAGGGTGCGCCGCGCTCAAGTCGCCCAGCGGCAGACCGGCGCCATCCATCTGCAAGCTCGCGCTGGCGGCGCTTTCGAAATGCAGCCGCCCACGCAGGAAGTTCATCGCCGGGCTGCCGAGGAAACCCGCGACGAACAGGTTCGCCGGCTTTTCGTAAAGCCGCATCGGCGTGTCGATTTGCTGGATCTCGCCCTGATTGAACACCGCGATGCGCTGGCCCAGCGTCATCGCCTCGATCTGGTCGTGCGTGACGTAGATCATCGTTGCGCGCAGCCGCTTGTGGAGTCGCGCGATCTCCACGCGCATGGATAGCCGCAGCTTGGCATCCAGGTTCGACAGCGGCTCGTCCAGCAGGAACACCTTGGGTTCGCGCACCAGCGCGCGCCCGAGCGCCACGCGCTGGCGCTGACCGCCCGACATCTGTCGCGGACGCGATTCGAGCATCGTGCCCAGCCCCAGCATTTCCGCGGCAGCGGACACACGCCGCTCGATCTCCGCGCGCGGCACGCCGCGCAGCTTAAGCCCGAACGCAAGGTTCTGCGCCACGCTCATGTGCGGA
>DASSFA010000083.1:0-3357 GCA_035694895.1 Rhodanobacteraceae bacterium
CGCGGGCGAAGCGAACCTGCACTGGGCGGCGGGCGATCGCCTGGTCTTCCTCGCCGATCTGGACGGCTGGCCGCACCTTTATTCGATTGCCGCGAATGGTGGCGACCCGCTGCTGCTGACGCCCGGCGAGTTCATGGTCGAGGATGTCGCGATCAGCCGCGACAGACGTTCGCTGATCTACAGCGCAAACACGGGTACCACGAAGGATGATGACGACCGCCGCCATCTGTTCTCGGTGCCGGTGGATGCCGCGCAGCCCCGCGCACTCACCTCGGGCGACGGCCTGCAATGGGCGCCGGTGATGGCGGGCGATCAGGCGCTCGCGTTCGTTGATGCCGGCGTGCGCCAGCCGCCGCTGGTCGCGACGATGCGCCACGACGGCAACGATCGTCGCCTGTTGCAGCCGAACCTGGTGCCGAACGAATTCCCGGCCGCGCAACTGGTCACACCGAAGGCGGTGAGCTTCACCGCCGCGGACGGCACGCTGGTGCACGGCCAGTTGTTCCGCGCCGACAACGCGGGCGCGAACCAGCCGGGCGTGATCTTCGTGCACGGCGGCCCGCCACGGCAGATGCTGCTCGGCTGGCACTACATGGATTACTACAGCAACAGCTACGCGGTGAACCAGTACCTCGCCGCGCGCGGCTTCACGGTGCTGTCGGTGAATTACCGGCTCGGCATCGGATACGGCCACGCCTTCCACCACCCGGACCACTGGGGTCCGACCGGTGCATCCGAATACCAGGACGTGCTGGCCGGCGCGAAATTCCTGCAGCGCCAGGATGGCGTGGATGCGCAGCGCATCGGCATCTGGGGCGGCTCCTACGGCGGCTATCTCACCGCGCTCGCGCTGGCGCGCGATTCCGGCATCTTCAAGGCCGGCGTGGACATGCACGGCGTGCACGACTGGTCGCGCTTCATCGACCTGTGGTTCGGGAAGCCGGAAGCGCGCTACGAACAGGGTGACCGCAAGGAGGCGATCAAGGTCGCGTGGCAGTCCTCGCCGGATGCCGACATCGCCTCATGGAAATCGCCGGTGCTGCTGATCCAGGGCGACGACGATCGCAACGTGCATTTTTTCCAGACCGTGGATCTCGCACGACGCCTGCAGAAACAGGGCGTGCCCTACGAGGAACTGGTGTTGCCCAACGAGATCCACGGATTCCTGCGCCATGCGTCATGGCTGGAAGCCGACCAGGCCACGGTGAACTTCCTGGACGAGAAGTTGCGGGGCAGGTAGCGGGAGAACCCGCTTCCACGCCGCCTTCGTTCGGCGGCACGCGGCGATCGATGGCCGCGCACCTCGAGCTGGCGGGATTCAGCACCTGCGCTTGATCCGCGGCGCCGCGGCACACGCTCGAGCGGGTATCAATCGCAGCAGCTTCGCGAGTCCTGCACGGGCGGGCACGGCACGCTGCCATAGGAGCAGAACACGCAGCAATCGCCGGATTTGGGCGTCAATAGTTCGCCGCAGCCGGGGCATTCCCAGAAGAACTGACACGCATCGGTGGGCATGCGCGCCTGTGTCTGCGCGCCGCAGAGCGGACAGGTGATCGTGCTTTCGAGGATCGGATTCAAAGTCACTGGGTCCCGGCTTTCGCCGGGACTTTTGTTTACAGAAGGAGCCAAGTCGCCTCTAGAACGGGATATCGTCGTCCTCGAAATCCCCTACGCCGCCGGAAGCCGGCTGCTGGGCGGGCGCCGGGCGTCCGCCGCCCATTCCACCGCCGCGCGATTGTGGCTGCGGGCGTTCGCGATAACCGCCGCCCTCGCCGGCGCCGCGCGAACCGCCTTCGCCACCGCCGCCGAGCATCTGCATCTCATCGGCAATGATGTCGGTGGTATAGCGCTCGACGCCTTCCTTGTCGGTGTACTTGTCGGTGCGCAGGCTGCCCTCGATGTACACCTGCCGGCCCTTCTTCAGGTATTCGCCGGCGATCTCGGCCAGCCGGCCGAAGAATTTCACCCGGTGCCACTCGGTGCGTTCCTGCTTCTCGCCTGTCTGTTTGTCGGTCCATTGATCGGAGGTGGCGATGCGGATGGTGCACATTGCCTTCCCTGCCGCGCTGTAGCGGGTTTCCGGATCCGCACCCAGATTGCCGATCAGGATGACCTTGTTGACGCCGCGTGCCATGGTGCTGCCTCGATGGTGGACTGCGATGGGGTTCAGAATGCTAGCACGCACACGCCGGAGCGAGCGGCATCCACCGTCCGGGTGCGTAGGCCGGTGCCGCTTTCGCGTGTCGGTGAGCCGCCACGTCTATAATCGTTCTTCCCAGTCAGTCCCGGCACGCATGAACCAGGCCGTCTCCACGCGACCCGACGTTGCAACCGACTTCGCTTCCGTGCGCGCGCTGGCCGCGTCCGACATGGCGGCGGTGGATGCGTTGATCCGCAAGCGGCTGGCTTCCGACGTGGCGCTGGTGCACGCGGTCGGCGAGCACATCGTCGGCGGCGGCGGCAAGCGGCTGCGGCCGATGCTGCACGTGCTGGCCGCGCGCGCGGCGGGCTACGCCGGGGATGCGCACGTCCAGCTCGCCGCGATCGTGGAATTCATCCACACCGCCACGCTGCTGCACGACGACGTCGTGGACGGTTCCGACCTCCGGCGCGGACGCAAGACCGCGAACGCGCTCTGGGGAAACGCGGCGAGCGTGCTGGTCGGCGACTTCCTGTATTCGCGCGCGTTCCAGTTGATGGTGGAACTGGACCGCATGCGGGTGATGGGCATTCTCGCCGACACCACCAACGCGATTGCCGAGGGCGAGGTGCTGCAATTGCTCAATCTCGGCAACGCCGACATCGACGAGGCCGCCTATCTGCGCGTCATCGAGCGCAAGACCGCCGTGCTGTTCGCCGCGGCCACGCAACTCGGCGCCGTGCTGGCGGGATTGCCGGAGAAACAGGAACGCGCATTGCGCGAGTACGGCATGCAGCTCGGCTTCGCCTTCCAGATCGCCGACGACCTGCTGGATTACGTTTCCGACGCGCAGACGCTGGGCAAGAACATCGGCGACGACCTCGCCGAAGGCAAGCCGACGCTGCCGTTGATCTACGCGATCGAACGCGCCACGCCCGCGCAGGCCGAAACGCTGCGCCGGGCGCTGAGTTCCGAAAGGCTGTCATCGCTGGACGCGATCGTGCAGACGATCCGCGAATCCGGTGCGATCGGGCGCGTGCGGATGCGCGCGCAGAGCCACGCCGATGCCGCGCGTGCGGCGCTCGCATCCCTGCCGCCGTCACGCCATCGCGATGCGCTGGATGCGCTCGCGGTGTATGCAGTCGAACGCGACCACTGATCTTTCCCTCTCCCTCCGGGAGAGCCGCCATCCTTCCGAGAGCTCCGCGGAGGCCGAA
>DASSFA010000084.1:0-13266 GCA_035694895.1 Rhodanobacteraceae bacterium
AGGACCTGCCCAGCGGCGGGGGCGGCAGCAACCAGGGCGCGCAGTACCAGGTGTCGCTGAAAGGCAACGATCTCGCCGAACTCGAAGCGTGGCTGCCGAAGCTGCAGACGCAGTTGCAACACAACCCGATGTTCCGCGACGTGGGCTCGGACGTCGACGAAGCCGGCCTGCGCCAGAACATCGTGATCGACCGCGACAAGGCCAGCAGCCTCGGGATTTCCGTCGCCGCGGTGGATGATGCGCTCTACAACGCGTTCGGCCAGCGCCAGATCTCCACGATCTATTCCGACACCGACCAATACGCAGTGGTGCTGACCGCGATGCCTTCGCAAGCGGCGACCCCGGAGGCGCTGAACCGCCTGTACGTGCACAGCAGCAACGGCGCGCTGGTGCCGATCACCGCGATCGCGCACCAGGAACCCGGGCTGGCACCGGCGCAGATCAGCCACGAGAACCAGTTCACCGTGATGGACCTCAGCTTCAACCTGGCGCCCGGCATCAGCATGGGCCAGGCGATGCAGCAGATCCAGAAGACCATCGAGGGCATGCGCATGCCGGGCGACATCAGCCTGAGCCTGGGCGGCGACTTCCGCCGCTTCCAGCAGCAGCAGAGCAACATGCCGCTGCTGCTGCTCGGCGCGATCATCGCGGTCTACATCGTGCTCGGCATGCTCTACGAGAGCCTGATCCACCCGGTCACGATCCTCTCCACCCTGCCCTCGGCCGGCGTCGGCGCGCTGCTGGCGCTGGTGCTCACCAACACCGAACTGTCGGTGGTCGCCGACATGGCGCTGGTGCTGCTGATCGGACTGGTGAAGAAGAACGCGATCATGATGATCGATTTCGCGCTGGTCGCTCAGCGCCGCGGGCTGCCTCCACTGGAGGCGATCCGCGAGGCCTGCCTGGTGCGCTTCCGCCCGATCATGATGACCACGATGGTCGCGATCCTCGCGGCGCTGCCGCTGGCCATCGGCATCGGCACCGGCGCGGAGCTGCGCCGCCCGCTCGGCATCGCCCTGCTCGGTG
Source organism: Rhodanobacteraceae bacterium (assembly GCA_035694895.1). Taxonomy (GTDB): domain Bacteria; phylum Pseudomonadota; class Gammaproteobacteria; order Xanthomonadales; family Rhodanobacteraceae; genus 66-474. Next base: position 1,027 of record DASSFA010000084.1, read on the forward strand.
GCCTGATCGTCTCGCAATCGCTGACGCTGATTTCCACCCCGGCGCTGTACCTGGTCTTCGCGCGCATGTCCGAGCGTCGCAAGCTTCGCCGTGCGCAGCGACGGGCCGCGGCCCTGTAAGGACCGGCCGGCGCGTGTCGCTCTGTTCTCCCGGCGACGGCGATCGCGCGCAGGCGCGCTCCTGCAGCTTTCACCATAAGCTCATGGTTCGACGGGGACGGCTCGTTACAATGTGGGCTTTGATCCGATCGAGGCGAGCGCGTGGGAACAAAAGGTGCCGTCCTGACAGGTGCTGCCATTGCGATGGCATCGCTGCTGCTGCCCGCACCGGCTCACGCGTGCGCCACCTGCGGTTGCACGTTGAGCACCGATGCGGCGACCGGTTATTCCGCGCAGGCGGGCTGGCGCGTCAATCTCGAATACGCCTTTCTCGACCAGGATGAATTGCGCCACGGCAACGACAGCGCCTCGCCCGCGCAGGTCGTGGACAATCCTTCCGATCCCTCCGCCGAAGCCAGCGAGATCGAGAAGGACACGCTCAACCGCTACATCAATCTCGGCATCAGCTATCACCCGAACGTCGACTGGGGCTTTTCGCTGCTGCTGCCTTACCTGCGTCGTGACCACACAACCTACGGCGAGCAGTCGCCGCCGTTCACGCCCGCCGAGATCGCGCCCGACCAACTGAGCGCGGCGCGCGTATCCGGCATGGGCGACCTGAAATTGATCGCGAGCTACCAGGGCTTCCTGCCCACGCACAACTTCGGCGTGCTGGCAGGCGTGAAGCTGCCGACCGGCCGCTACGGCAGCGAGAACGAGGATGGCGTGGTGGCCGGCAATCCGGTGTTCTTCAACAGCGGGCCGTTGCGCGGCGAAGCGCTGGACGCGAGCCTGCAGGCCGGCACCGGCAGCACCGACGCGATCGTCGGCGCGTACTGGTACCAGCCGATCAGCCAGAATTTCGACGCGTTCGCCAATGGCCAGTTCCAGGCAGCCGTTGCGCATCATCTCGACACGCCCGGTGTGGATTTCCGCCCCGGCAACCAGCTCTCGATCAACCTCGGCCTGCGCTACGAGGCGCACGCCAACTGGGTGCCGCAGCTGCAACTTAACCTGCTGCACAAGAGCGCCGACCAGGGTGCGCTCGCTGATCGCCCCAACACCGCGGGGACGGTGGCGTATCTCAGCCCCGGCATCAGCGTCAGCCTGCGCGGCAACCTGCAGGCATACGGCTTCGTCCAGGTGCCGGTGTACAGCCGCCTGGACGGCTATCAATTGTTCCCGCGCTGGGCGGCCACGCTCGGCCTGAGCATGGCGTTCTGACGTGCGCCGCTTCCTTCTCCCGCTGCTTGCGTGGGTGCTGATGGCGCCCTTCGCGTCATCGGCGCACGCGGGCAACGACCTGGTCGTCGGAGCGCCCGCGCCGGCGATCGCGCTGACCACGCTGGACGGCAAGCACATCGACACGCGCGACCTGGGCGGCAAGGTAGTGATCCTCACCTTCTGGGCGACCTGGTGCGAGCCCTGCCGCGAGGAACTGCCGCTGTTGTCGCGTTACGCGCAGCGGCACGCGAAGCAGGGTCTGGTCGTGCTCGGCTTCAGCCTGGACGCGCCGGATGAGCTGGCGAAAGTGCGCAAGGTGGCGGGCACGCTGAGCTTCCCGGTCGGCCTGCTCGGCGATCCGCACGTACCCGGCTACGGGCGCATCTGGCATCTGCCGGTGAGCTTCGTGATAGGCCGCGACGGCAAGCTGGTGGACGATGGTTGGAAGGATGCCAACCCGGTGTGGACGCGCGAGCGGCTGGAGCAGGTGGTGACGCCGTTGCTGGACGCGCAATGAGGCACATCACTCGTCGCGGTAGATGGCCACGTGCGGCGCGCCGTCGACACCGATCCAGCCCCGATACATGCCCTGCGTGTTGAACGGCAGCGCGAAGTGTCCATCGCGCCCGAGCACGATCGCGCCGCCGTTGCCGCCGAGCCGCGGAATTCCGCGGTTGATCACATCCTCCGCCACGTCCGCCAGCGGCTCGCCTTGCGCCACGCGCATGCAGATCGAGTGCGCGGCGCAGGTGCGGATGTAGAACTCGCCCCAGCCGGTGCCCGACACCGCGCAATGCGAATTCGCGTAAGTGCCTGCGCCGATCACCGGCGAATCGCCGATGCGGTTCCAGTGCTTGTCCGTCATGCCGCCGGTGGAGGTGGCCGCGGCAAGATTGCCGCTCGCATCGCGCGCGACCGCGCCGACGGTGCCGAAGTAATCGGCCGCGCCCTTTCCGGATGACTCTTTCGCAAGCGCTTCCTGCAATTGCCGCCAGCGATGTTCGGTGCGGAAGTATTCCGGTTCGACCAGCGCGATGCCCTGCTCTCGTGCGAACGTTTCGGCCCCCGCACCGGCGAGCATCACGTGTGGCGAATGCTCCATCACCGCGCGCGCCAGCAGGACCGGATTGCGCACGCGGCGCACGCCCGCGATCGCGCCGGCGCGCAATATGGCACCGTCCATGATCGCGGCATCCAGCTCGTTGTGGCCGTCGTGCGTGAACACCGCGCCGCGTCCGGCATTGAAGTGCGGAGCGTCTTCCAGCACGACCACCGCCGCGCCCACCGCGTCCAGCGCGGAGCCGCCGGCTTGAAGCTTCGCATGGCCGGCACGCAGCGCTTGGGCAAGCGCAGCACGGATTGCCTGCTCGGCTTCGTCGGTGTCCTTGCGGATCACGCCGGCGCCGCCGTGGATCAGCAACACCGGCCTGAGATCATTGTCATGCATCCTGCAAGTATCGCTCAGCGCCGCTCCGATGAGCTTGCGGAAGCCGGCTGGGCCGGCATCGCCGCGACAGCCGACCTGGGCATCGCCGCGGGCGTAGCCGAACCCACGTGGGCTGCCGGATGCGCAGGGATCGCCGGCGGCGGAGGGATGGTCGGTGGTGGCGGCGGCGGTGCAATTGCATTCGGCGGCGGGGGCGGCGGGGGCGGAGGCGGGGGTGGTGGCGGGGCCATGCGCGCCGCACAGCCGCGGGTGGGCACGATTTCGAGTTCGGTATCCGGCGTGCCCTCCATGCGCACCGACATCTGCTTGCCGAGCGGACCGTCCAGGGAAACGTTCAGGCGGCTGGTCTGGCCGCCATCCCGAAGCGAGCCGTCCAGCGCGACGCGCACTTCGCCCTGCGCGGAGGGTTGCGCGCGCAGGTTCAAATCGAAGCTCCAGTCGTCTTTGCCGTCGCTCTCCACCTGCGAAATCGAAGCCGAGCCCCCTGCTTTCATGCACACGGTGGGCGCGCCGAGCGTTGCACCGCCGCGCCTGATGCGCATCGCGAGCTGATATTCGGGTGCGTGGATACCCGGTTTGGCGACCATCGTCGCGGTTGCGGGGGGCTGGCCCGCGGCGTAGGCGGCCGCACTGATCGCGACGGCCAGACTGCTTGCGGCAACACGCCCGACGATGCGGCGCGTTCCGTCCGGAACCGGTGACTTCAGCATGAGGATGCGCTCCCTGATCGGATGGCTGGGCCAGAAGCTGCCGGCGGGCAATGCCGCGCCGGCAAACTGGGCTTTCAACATGGCATTGGCGTAGCAGCGGCGCGCACGCGGGCGCGAGCGCAGCACTGCCGCGTCACACGCAAGTTCCTGGTCGCGACGCAGGCGCGACAGTGCCCACCACGCCAGCGGATGGAACCAGAACAACGTGTGCAGCGCGGTGGCGCATGCGCCGATCAGGCCGTCGCGGCGACGCGCGTGCATCGTCTCGTGGGCCAGGATCAGCGCGCGCTCGTGCGGGTCGTAGCGTTGCTCGAAATCACTGGGCAACACAAGCAGCGGGCGCCACGCGCCCACCAGCGCGGGGCCGGTTGCGGCATCACGCGCGCGCACCATTCCGGAAATGCGCTCCGGCGCCGCGAACGACTCCCGCTCCGCATCGCGCAATGCGCGCAGGAAGCGCCATTGCCGCGCGATCGCAAGCAGCAGGAATGCACATGCGCCGGCCGCCCAGAGCACGACCAGCACCGTGCGCCAGTCCACGTTCGTTGCAGAAGCAGGAAGCGTGGACGCCACCGGTGCCGCCGCGAGAAGCATCATCGGCTCGCGCACCATCACGGCCTGCCTCGCCGCGTGTGGAAGCTGGCTGGCGATCAACGCCAATGGCGGCAGCCACCACAACCTGCACGCGTGTTCGGCGCCGAACCATCGCCGCCACGGGAGGCGCAGCGCCGCCACGACGAGGAGCGCCACGCTCAAACCCAGCGTCGCGGTCCACAGCCGTTGAAGCAGATCAATCGTGGTCATCATTGAGTCCCCTGATCAGGCGTTTCAATTCGGCAATGTCCTTCTTCGACAACTTGCGCTGTTCGCTGAAGTGCGCGACCAGCGGCGCGACGCGGCCGCCGAACAGCCGGTCGAGCAGGCCCTTGCTCTCATCCAGCACGTAACGTTCGCGCGAGAGCAGCGGGCTGTAGAGGTAACGGCGACCGTCGCGGGTGGCCTTGACTGCGCGCTTGCGCAACAGCCGGTTCAGCAGCGACTTCACCGTGCCTTCCTGCCAGCGCTGGCGCGGGCCCACCTCGGCGAGGATCTCCTCGGCGCGGCGGGGCGAGTGCCGCCACAGCACTTCCATCACTTCGCGTTCGGCATCGCTGATCGGCGCGGACATATTCGTTTACACGTGTAAGCGTTCGGCGCATGTTTACATGCGTAAACGGTGGTCGTCAAGAACCGGAAGGAGGCTCAGCCGTCATGCGGCAGGGCACTGTCCACCGCCATGGATTTGGGAAACCGCAGGGTGGCCACCGTGCCGCGGCCGGGCTGGCTCTCCAGTTCGACCGGCCAGTCGAAGCGGTCGGCGATGCGCCGCACCACCGCCAGTCCGATGCCGTGCCCGCGCGCACCCGTGCCGCTGCCGCGATAGAAGGTCTGGAACGCGCGCTGCAGGTCTTCCTGGTCCATGCCGCAACCCGTGTCGGTGACGCGCACGCTGCCCTCGTGGACGCCGACAACGATGCTGCCTCGCTCTGTGTAAAGGCACGCATTGCGGATCAGGTTTCCGATGACCACCGCGAGTACCCGCGGCGGCGCATGCAGGGCGAAGCGCGCGCTTTCCTCCAGCCGCAATTCGACCGGCTTCATGCCGAGCAGGTCGCGATAGCGTTCCACTTCCTCCCGCACCACGTCGTTGACCAGGAAATCCTCCTCCGGCAGACCGGTATCGGATTCGCGCGCGAGCACCAGGAACGCCTCGATCAGGGATTCGATCTCGCGCACCGAGCGGCTGATGCGGGTGAGCGAGCGCTGCGCGAATGGACTCAGATTCTCCTCGTCGGCCAGCACGTCGGCGGCGACCTTGATCACCGTCAGGGGCGTGCGCAATTCATGGCTCGCATCGCGGGTGAAATTGCGCTCGCGCTCGACGAAAGCCTCAAGGCGCGAGGCAAAGCTGTGCAACGCCGTCGCCAGTACCGCGACGTCGGCGTCGTCCAGGCCCAGGGAAGAAGGGTCGAAGGCGGAAGCGTCGGGGTTGTTGAGATCCAAGCCGCGTACTGCATTCGCGAGCGCAATCACCGAGGCGTGATCTTCGCCCGCGCCAACGCCGGCGCGGCGTCGGCGCCCGATGATCGCGCGACGGCGCACGCTCATGTCACGTCAACCCGCGCATGTCACATCAACCGGCGGCGATCTCGGCGTCGAGGTCGGCCAGGCGATAGCCAGCGCTGTGGATGGTGTGCAACAGTGGCCGTGAGAACGGCTTGTCGATCACCTTGCGCAGGTTGTACAGGTGCGAGCGCAGCGTATCGGAATCGGGCAGCGTGTCGCCCCAGATCTCGCGCTCGATGTCGCGCCGGCTGACGACGCGCGGCGACTCGCGCATCAGGATCGTCAGCAGCTTCAGGCCGATCGGCGAGACCTGCAACTCCTCGCCGTTGCGGGTGAGCCGCAGCGTCGCGGTGTCCAGCATCAGGTCGCCCACGCGCAGCACTTCCGCGGAAACCTGGCGCCGGTCGCGGCGGATCAGCGCGCGCACGCGCGCTTCCAGCTCGCGCGGCTCGAACGGCTTGACGAGGTAGTCGTCGGCACCGGCGTCCAGGCCGATCAACTTGTCTTCCAGCGTGTCGCGTGCCGTCAGCATCAGCACCGGCGTGGATTTCTTGGCCTCGTTGCGCAGCTTGCGGCAGACCTCCAGGCCGTCCATGCCGGGAAGCATCAGGTCCAGCACCACCACGTCGAAACTGCCGGACACGGCAAGATGCAGGCCGGTCACGCCGTCGGCGGCATAGTCCACCGAGTAACCGCGGCGCTCCAGGAACTCCCCGATCATCTCGGCGATGCCGCGATTGTCCTCGACCAGCAGTACCAGCCCGGACTGATCTTCGCGTGCGCTCATGCGAGGCCCCTCGAAGGTTGAAGCATGGGTATGGAAGGCGATCATCGGACGAAATTTGCCTTCACAGGAGTGAGCAATTCGTGAAGCCGCCCGTCCGCTGCCTGCGCGGACATGCCTGCACGGCCGCATCACAGGAGTTTGTCGAGCGCCGGCCAGACGTTGTCCAGCACCTTGGGCTGGGCGGCGGCGGTGGGGTGCAGGCCATCCTCCTGCATCAGCCCGGGATCCAACGCGATGCCTCGCAACAAAAACGGGACCAGGGCCGCGTGGTTTTCCCGGGCGAGCTGCGCGTAGATCGTGCGCAGGCCATCGCGGTATTGCGGGCCGTAATTGACCGGCAGCTCGATTCCGAGCAGCAGTACCTTCGCACCGCTTTCATCGCACTGTTTCATCATCGCGGCGAGATTTTGACGGATCCCGGCCAGCGGCAACCCGCGCAGGCCGTCGTTCGCTCCCAGCTCCAGCATGACCAGCGCCGGATGGTATTGCTTCAACAGCGCCGGCAACCTGCCCAGGCCCGCGGAGGTGGTTTCTCCGCTGATGCTGGCATTGACGAGCCTGTACTCTGGCCGCATCTGGACAAGACGTGCCTGCAGCAGCGTGGGCCAGCCCGCCTCCAGAGGAATGTTGTGGGCGGCGGACAGCGAATCGCCCAGCAGCAGGATGGTTTTCGGCGAAGTCGCCGCCAGCGCGGACGGCGCGCAGATCAGCAGCAACAGCACGAGGCAACGGCGCATGTACGACGGCATCCAGGATTTCCTCCAGACCGGCACCCGGCTTCTCTCCGCGAGGGGTGTTGGCAAGTACGTCGAAGGCCCCGGCGGACGGCTCGACATTCTGGACGATGTCAGTCTGGACGTGAATGCCGGGGAAACCGTCGCGGTCACCGGCGCTTCGGGCTCCGGCAAGACCACCCTGCTCGGCATTCTCGCGGGCCTGGATGTGCCGAGCACCGGCAGCGTCCGGCTCGATGGGCAAGCACTGGAAATGCTGGACGAGGAAGCGCGCGCGGCCCTGCGGCGGCGTCTGGTCGGCTTCGTGTTCCAGTCGTTTCATCTTCTGCCGGCATTGACCGCCGAGGAAAACGTGCTGCTGCCGCTGGAACTGGAAGGCGCACGCGATGCACTCCCGCGCGCACGCGAAGCGCTCGCCGCCGTGGGCCTGCACAGGCGCGGCGCGCATTATCCGCACCAGCTGTCGGGCGGCGAACAGCAACGCGTCGCGCTTGCGCGCGCGTTCGTGCATGCGCCGCGCGTCCTGTTCGCCGATGAGCCCACCGGCAATCTCGACCGCCACACCGGCAATGCGATCGGCGACCTCTTGTTCGACCTCAATCGCCAGCACCACACGACGCTCGTCCTGGTGACGCACGATCCGTCGCTGGCCGGGCGTTGCGCCAGCGTGCACGAAATCGTGGAAGGTCGCCTCGCATGAACGGTCTCCGGCATGCATTGCGCAGCCTGCGCCGCGAATGGCGGCTGCCGGAACTGCGCACGCTGATCGCGGCACTGCTGCTGGCCGTGCTGGCGCTCGGCACGGTGGGCACGCTGTCCTCGCGCGTGGAACGCGCGGTGCTGATGAGCGCGGCCGAGGTGATCGGCGGCGACATGGGCGTGAATGGCGCGACCCGGTTGCCGGATGAATTCGCCCGCCACGCGCAGGCGCTCGGCCTGCAGACCAGCCATCTTGCCAACTTCCCGAGCGTCGCCTTCGCCAACGAACGCAGCCAATTGCTGGAAGTGGTCGCCGCCGACGCGCGCTGGCCGTTGCGCGGCAAGCTGGTGATCCTCGGGGCGCGCGGACAGGACGTGGACATGCACGCGCCGCCACGCGGCGAGGTGTACCTGGACCATCGTGCACTGGCCGCGCTGGATTTGCGCGTCGGCGATCGCGTGCAAATCGGCGGACGCGAACTGCGCATCGTCGCGCAACTGCAGCGCGAACCCGACGGCGGCGACCTGTTCGCGCTCGCCCCGCGCGCTGTCATGGCGCTGGCCGATGCGCAAGCGGCCGGCCTGCTCGGCACCGGCAGCCGCGCGCATCACCGCCTGCTCGTCGCGGGCGACCCTTCGCAAGTGGACGCATATCGCGCCTGGGCAAAAGCGAACCTGCCTTCGGACGCGGAGCTGGTCACGCCGCAGGAAGTGCAGCAGCGCCTGCGCGTGGCCTTCGATCGGGCCGGGGCGTTCCTGCGCCTGTCCGCCCTGCTCGCAGCCCTGCTTGCCGGCATCGCGATCGCCCTGGCTGCGCGCCGATATGCGCGGCGCAAGCTGGATGAAGTCGCGCTGCTGCGTGCGCTCGGCGCCTCGCGCGGCTTCACCTTTGGCGGCTTGTTGATGACGCTGCTGGTCCCCGCGCTCGTTGCGGCGACGATCGGCGCAGGCGTCTCACTCGGGCTGGCGGCGGCGGCATTCGTGTTCGCGCATGACCTGCTGCCCTCCTCCGCGCAGCAGGTCGCATTGCCGATCGGGCCGGCCATTGCCGCCGCGGGCATCGGGCTGGCGGTGCTGATCGGCTTCGCGCTGCCCCCGCTGGCGCGGCTCGCGGAAGTGCCGCCGATCGCGGTGTTCCGGCGGATCTGGACGCGCGCGCCGCGCCGTTTCGATGCGCTCTATCTGCTGCCGCTCGGCGTCGCCCTGGCGCTGATCGCCTTGGAAAGCGGCTCCTGGAAACTGGCCGGCATTCTTTCGGCGAGCCTGCTCGGCGCGGCGCTGGCAAGCATGGGGCTTGCGGCAGGCTTGTTGTGGCTGATCCGCCGATACGCCGCTCGATTGCATCCGTCGCTGCGACTCGGTGCGAGCGCGCTGACACGACGCAGGTTGCTGAGCCTGGTCCAGGCCTGCGCGATTTCGCTTGGACTCACCGCGCTGCTGATCCTGGCGGTGATCGCGCCGTCGCTGCTGGACAACTGGCGGCGCGAGTTGCCGGCTGACGCGCCCAACTGGTTCGTGGTGAACGTGCAGGATGCGCAGCAGGCGCCGATGCTCGCCAGCCTGAAGCAACTCGGCGCCACGCGGCTCAACATGCTGCCGGTCGCGGTCGGCAAGCTCACCTCGATCAATGGCGTGCCGGCGGACAAGCTGAAGACCGGCGATCGCGACGCGCACGAAATGGCGGATCGCCAGTTGCGGCTGTCATGGAGCGCACGACTGCCGCAGGCGAACCGCATCATCGCGGGACAATGGTTCGAAGCAGCGCCCGCGGAACCCGAAGTTTCCGTGGACAGGATGTGGGCCGATACCTTCAACCTGCACCTGGGCGACACGCTCGGTTTCCTGGTCGGCGAGCGCAGCATCAATGCGCGCGTCACCAGCATCCGCGAAGTGGACTGGAGCAGCTTCAACGTCAACTTCTTCCTGCTGCTTGATCCCGCGCACGCGCGCACGCTGCCGCACGAATGGATCGCGAGCTTCCATCTGCCGCGCGGGCACGCCAAAGCGCTGGCCGCGTTCTCGCGCGATTATCCGAATCTCTCCCTGATCGACGTCGACGAACTGCTCGACCGCGTGCGCGAGATCGTCGCGCAGGTGACCGGTGCGGCGCGCTGGGTGCTGGGCTTCAGCCTGCTCGCCGGCGCGCTCGTGCTGGCCGCGGCACTGACCGCCAGCGCGACCGAACGCCGGCAGGAAGCCGCGCTGCTGCGCACGCTGGGCGCACGTCGCGGGCAATTGGTGCTGAGCGCGGTCTGCGAATTCTCCTTGCTGGGACTGATCTCCGGGGCCACGGCGCTGTTCGGCGCCGCGGCAGCCGGCGCGTGGCTGGCGGGATCGGTGTTCCGCATCCACGAGTTCGTCGAACCCTGGGGCGTGCTGGTCGGCGCCGCGGTGATCGCCGCGGCCGTCGTCACCGCGCTGGGGTTGACCGGGACGCGGCAGGTGCTCCGCACTTCGCCGTTGCTGATCCTCCGCAGAGCGTGATCCGCAGACGAGCACCCTTTTGAATCAGGCCGAGCGCACTGGTTTTTCAACCGCCCTTCAATCGTCGTCGCGGTTCGGCACGTCCACCTTGCCCTTCACGCCGTGGTAGCGCACGTCGCCGCTGCCGGTGGAGCGCACGGTGAAGTTGCCGCCTACACCGTTGGCGGTGACGTCACCCGAACCGGTGCTGCCCACTTCCGCGTCGCGGCCGATGTCGCGCAGGCTCACGTCGCCGGAGCCGGTCGAACCGATGTGCACGCTGCCGCGGACCTCGCTGAAGTCCAGGTCGCCCGAGCCGGAGTGGTCGGCCCGCACATCGCCGCGCACGCCCATGGCGTGCACGTCACCCGAACCGGTGCCGCGCAGGGTGACGCTGCCGACATCCGTCACGCGCGCGTCGGCGGAACCAAGCCGCAGTTCCAGCGCGCCATCGATGTGATCGGCGACGAGATCGCCTGAGCCCGAATCGAAATCCAGCGAGGCGAGATTCTTCGCCTGCACGTCCCCCGACCCGCTGTGCACCTGCACCGCCAATGCGGCCGGCACGCGCACCTGCAGCTTCAGGTAAGCGTAGGAAGAGCCGAACAGATTGAAGATGCTGGTGTTGGTGTGATGCTCGGCGTCCACCGTGGCCTGGTCGCCGGCGCGGTCGGTGCTGATCTGAAGATCCTTGAGCCACGACTGGTTCGAGGCGCACGCCGTGCCACGCACCTCGATCTTGTCCAAGCCCTGCACGCCCTGGATGTCCAGGTCCGAGGAGCCGAGCCGCAGCAGCAGCGAGTGCAGGCCTGCGGCGTCAATGTCCGCGTTGCGCGGCGCGCTGTAACGGCACTCCATCGCACCCGCGATGGAGGCGAACACCAGCAACGATGAGCCAATCAGTGCAGCGGCAACTTTGCGCATGGAAGTCTCCTGACAGATACCGGTGTTTCAGATGCCGATTGTGCGCGCAAGGTTTAGCGCCGCCGCCATGACCTTTGGGCTATTTGCGCTCCTCTGTCTTGGCCCGATCCCATAAGGCATCCTGCTCGGCCAGCGGCTTGCCGGAGAGCGCTTCGCCCGCTTCGGCAGCGAGCGCTTCCATGCGACGGAAGCGACGTTCGAACTTGGCATTTGCCCGGCGCAGCGCGTGACCGGGATCGATCCTCGCATGCCGTGCCAGGTTGGCGATCACGAACAGCACGTCGCCGATCTCGTCCTCCAACCGGTCGCGGTTGGCGCCGCGTTCGAATTCGGCGCGCACCTCCCCGATCTCTTCCGCAAGCTTGTCCAGCACCGGTTCCGGGCCGGGCCAGTCGAAGCCGACCGTGGCCGCGCGCTGCTGCAACTTCAGCGCGCGCCGCCACTCCGGCAAGCCTCGCGCGATGCCCGCGAGCGCGCTCTGGTCTCCTTCATCGCCGTGCTCCGCACGCTCCTGCGCCTTCAGTTCTTCCCACGCGCGCGATTGCTCTTCCGCGCTCGCATAACGTGTCTCGCCGAACACGTGCGGATGCCGGCGCACCAGCTTGCCGGCAAGCGCGGCAACAATATCGCCGAAGTTGAAATGCCCGGCCTCTTCGGCCATGCGCGCATGGAACACGACCTGGAACAGAAGATCGCCCAATTCATCGCGGAGGTCATCGTAGTCGCGGCGCTGGATCGCGTCTGCAACTTCGTACGCTTCTTCGATCGTGTACGGCGCGATCGAATCGAAATCCTGCCTGGCATCCCACGGACAGCCTCGCTCGGGATCGCGCAGGCGCGCCATGATCGAAAGTAATTCATCAATCCGTAACGAGTCGCTCATGCTTCGTTGGCCCGCATTCGCTTCAGCCAATCCACTCTCGAATCACCCACTGCCACGAACTCCGGGTTGATCAGCGATTCGCGGGTGTTGTAGCGGAAAGGTTGCCCTTGCAGGTCCAGCACCGCGCCGCCGGCCTGCTCCAGCACGCATTGCGCGGCAGCGGTA
>DASSFA010000085.1:0-9055 GCA_035694895.1 Rhodanobacteraceae bacterium
CAGTGAATGCGCGGCTTCCACGCCGGCGTTCAATTCCTCCTGCGTGAAGGTCGGCACAGAACCGTGCGATTTGCCGCAGTGGTAGTCGGCGTAGATCTTGATCCAGTCCGCGCCGTGGCCGGCCTGGTCGCGCACCGCCGCGATCATTTCCGGCACGCCGGCGACCGGGATGCCGCCCTGCGGCAGCGCCATGTCGGTGCGGAAGCCCATTGGACCCGGGCCGTAGCAATCCTTGGCGACCGTCGCGCGGGTGGCGACGAACAGGTGCGGGCCGGGAATCAGGCCGTCGTCGATCGCCTTCTGCACCTGCACGTCGGCGTAGCCCGCGCCCTCGGTGCCGAGGTCACGCAGCGCAGTGAAGCCCGCCATCAGCGTGTCGCGCACGTGATTGACCGCCTCGATGGTGCGGTAAGGCAGCGGCTCCTTCAACACCTGGTCGTTCCACAGCGTCTCGTTGTACGGATGCAGGAAGATGTGCGAGTGCGCGTCGATCATGCCCGGCATCAGCGTGGTGCCTGGCAGGCTGATCACCTGCGCATCGGCGGGCGCCTTGATCTGGTCGGCGGGTCCGACCGCGGTGATCCTGTCGCCCTGCACCAGCACCGCCCAACCGGTGTGCGCGGCCTCGCTGCGCGCGTCGAACACGCGGTCGGCCTTCAGCAGGTACGTCGTGGTGGGCGCGGCGGGCTTGCCGGCCGCGCTCGCGGTCAGCGCGAGCAGCGAACCACAAAGGGCGATCAGCAGTTTGCGCAACGACATGGCGGCCCCTTCCATTCTCCCGATCGTGCCGAGCGTAACTCGCAAAGCGAGCGAAGTCGAAGTGCCATGCTTCGCTCCGTCCGCGGCTTTTGCGGGCGGCCCGGGGGCGAACGGGACTTGCCATTTGATCCAAAGAAGTTTTGGTCGGATACTCCGGCCAGCGCTGCATCATTCATCATCGTCCGAGAGGGGGTACGAGCCATGAAGAGGATGTTGTGTGTCATTGCGGTTGCCGTGACGCTTGCCGGCGCCGCGTTCCCCGCCGGCGCCGCGTCGGCGAACCATAAAGCGATCAGGCACGGCGAATTCCTGGTCGGCTATGGCGCGTGCAACGACTGCCACACGCCCGGCTGGGCAGAAAATGGCGGCACCGCGCCGAAAGACATGCTGCTGACCGGGGGCGGCACGAATTTCCAGGGCCCATGGGGCACGACCTACCCCATCAATCTGCGCCTGTACTTCCAGAACCTGACGCTGAAACAGTGGATCCACAACGCGCGCAACGTAAAGGCGCGCCCTGCCATGCCGTGGTGGACCTTCCGCTACCTGAGCGACAAGGACCTGGCGGACATGTACGCCTACATCCGCTCGCTCGGTCCGGCCGGCCAGCCCGCGCACGACTACGTGCCGCCGGGACAGGACGCGCCGCCCCCGTACCTGAAGCTCGTCGTACCCGCGGGCCCGCCGCCGATCGCCGGACATCATTGAGGAGCGCGCAATGAGCGGTTCGTTTTTCCTTTCCCTGCGTGCACTGCACATCCTGCTCGCCGCGTTATGGCTGGGCGCGGCCTTCCTGCTCTCGATCTTCGTGATGCCCGCGGTGCGCGATGTCGGGGCGGCGGGCGGCCAGCTCATGGTCACGCTCGAGAAACGCAAGCTGCACGTGTTCATGGCCGGCACGGCGACGCTGACCGTGCTGACCGGCATCTGGCTGTACTGGGTGTTCACCGCCGGCCTGCAGGAACAGGTGATGTTCAGCCCCGGCGGGCTGGCCTTCGGCATCGGCGGCCTGTGCGGCCTGCTGGCGATGATCCTCGGCGGCGCGATCATGGGGCGCGGCATGGCGCGAATGACGGCGCTCGGCGAACAGATGGCGGCGTTGCCGGAGGCCGAGCGCGCCTCGCGGATGCAGGAACTCGCCGCACTGCGCAACCGCCTGAGCCTCGCCAGCAAGTTCATCCTGCTGCTGATGATCGTCGCGCTGCTGCTGATGGCAGTCGGCCACTACCTTTGATGGCACACACTACCCCGGGTTCACGGGCCGGGGGTAGCATCGGTGGTTCCGCAAGGATGCGAGGTTCCCATGCGAATCGCCTGGCTCGTGCCGCTGCTGGCGCTGGTTTCCATCGTGCTGCTGCTCGTCGCCGGGCCGGGCGTGCACATGGGCTGGTGGAATGCCGCCGCCGGAACGCAGGTGCTGAAGTGGTCGACCTGGGTCGGCATCGGCACCGCCGTGCTCGGCGTGGCGATGCTGCTCAACCCTTACACGCGCCGCGGTTACCTGTACTGGCTGGTGATTTCGATCATCGCCGGGCTCGCGGTCGCATGGGTGCCGTGGCGTTGATGGCGGCACGCTTCACGAAGGCGCGTTCAGGAACTCCAGTTCGTCCTCGCCGAATCCGGCCGAGCGGCGCGCCTCCAGATTGAACGGACCGCGCAGGCCGCCGGCGAGGCGCTCGCGCAGAAGCTTGCGGAACGTTTCAGCCGGCTCCAATCCTTCGCGTTCGCAGCAGAAGCGGAACCAGCGCGTGCCGGCGGCGACGTGCGCGACCTCTTCGCGCAGGATGACCTCGAGGATGTCCGCCGTCGCGTCGTCGCCCACGCTTCGCAGTCGCGCGATCATGCCGGGCGTCACGTCCAGTCCGCGGGCTTCCAGCACGCGCGGCACCAGGGCCATGCGCGCGAGGCACGAGTCGGACGTCTTGATGGCCATTTCCCAAAGGCCGTTGTGCGCGTCGAAGTCACCGTAGGCGTGACCGAGTTCTTCCAGCCGCCGCGACAACATCCGGAAATGCCGCGCCTCGTCGGCGGCCACGGCCACCCAGTCGCGGTAATAGTCTTCCGGCATGTCGGCGAAGCGCAGCACCGCGTCCCAGGCCAGGTTGATCGCGTTGAACTCGATGTGCGCCACGGCGTGCGCCAGCGCGGCACGGCCATCCACGCTGCCCAGCCCACGTTGCGGCACGTCGCGCGGCGGCACGAGCTTCGGCTTGTCGGGGCGGCCGGGCGCCTCAATGCTGATTGCCGCCGCATCCGGTTCCGGCGTGGCCAATCGCCCCTCATTCAATGCGGCAAAAGTTTGCGCGGTCAGTTCACACTTGCGCCGCGGATCGGTGCAGGTGAAGCACTGCTTTGCGGCTTCGCGTAGATCGCAGGCGTGGCCCGACGTCATGCCTACACCATGTGCGCAATATCGGACGGCGGCACGACCTCCCCCTCGGCAATCGCATCGGCAAGCGTCGGCGGTCGGTAATCGGCCACTTCACGCCAGCGCTGCCAGACCGATTCATCGACGGTCTCGTTCACGCCGGCGTCGAACGTGCGCTCGATCGGCTTCTTGAAAAACTTGTAGATGCCGTACATGAATTGCGCATAGGAATTGTTGGGGGTTCCGAGCTCGGCATTCGGCAACGGCACGAAAGTTTCGTTGAACACAAGGCCCGCATCCGCAGCCTTGCGCTGGATCCACGCCAACGGCAGGTCCGGCAGCGGATCAGGCGCACGACCCGCGCCGTCGGTTTTTTCGCCGCCCCCCACATCCGCGTGCGCGCCGACGAACCAGCGCTGTTCGACTTCGATCTGCCCCGCTTTCCTGCCGGTCGGCGATTCGCCCGGGGCAAGGTTTTCCGGCAGTCGCGTCCACTTGCTCGGCTTGAAGTCGGCGCGATGTTCGTCCAATGCCAGCGCGTGATAGGCGTAGCGCACGATCCTGCTCAGTTCGGTGTCGTGGAAGCGATAGCGCTTGCGCGAGAACGGGAACCACGAGGCCACGTCCGGAATGCCCAGCGCGCCTACCGTGTCCCACACGCCGATGAAATGGATCGGCACCTCGCGCGAATGTTGCGCGCGATAAGCAACCGCCTGCGGGTCGTCGGGATGCACGTCATTGCGGTAGAAATCGTAGGCCTCGCCCGCCGCGTGTTGCGAAACATCACCCGTGACATCCGGTTTCAGCAGGCCGCATTTGCGGATCAACCCCGCCGCGCTGCGAGCGGCGTAGGCACCACGGCTGAAACCGAACAGCCAGATCTCGTCACCATCACTCCAGTTCTGCGCAAGCCAGCGATAGCCCTGCTCGATATTGGCTGCGAGCCCCAACCCGAACGCGCCGCCGAGCAGATGGGTGATGCCGGGTTTGACGCCGACGCCGGGAATGTAGAGGCATGGCTGCACGATGCCGGAAGCATCGGCCGGCGCGATCAACTTCCAGAGCCGCTCGACGTTGGTGTGCGTGCGGGCCTTGTTCCAGGTGCCGTCGAACAGCACGATCAGGCGGCGTGGCATCGGCGTTCCCCCGGAAATCGCTGGACGGGTTGTGGTTCATGAAGAACGAAGCCACGCCCTGCATCCGTTCGCCCTGAGCGTAGGCCCGCAGGGTCGGAGTCGAAGGGGCCTTGTGCGTTTCGACTCCGTTCGCTGCGCTCACTACGCCCGACGCGAACGGCTCCAACAGTTCCGCACACGACGTCGGCGGGTTGAAACCCGCCCTACGCCCTGCGCTGCGCCTTCGCCTCGTCCGAGCGCATCAGCTCGATCTGCTCGAAGTAGCCCGGCTCGATGCCGGTGACGTACTGGCCGGAGAAGCAGGAATCGTCGAAGTGCTTGAGTTTCTCGTTGCCTTCGGCGACCGCGTCGCGCAGGTCTTCCAGATCCTGGTAGATCAGCCAGTCGGCGCCGATCAGTTGCCGCACTTCCTCGACGCTGCGGCCGTTGGCCACCAGTTCGGTCGCGGCCGGCATGTCGATGCCGTATACGTTGGGATAGCGCACCGGCGGTGCGGCGGAGGCGAAGTAGACCTTCTTCGCGCCGGCCTCGCGCGCCATCTGCACGATCTGTTTGGAGGTGGTGCCGCGCACGATCGAGTCGTCCACCAGCAGCACGTTCTTGCCGCGGAACTCCAGCGGGATCGGATTCAGCTTGCGGCGCACCGAACGCACGCGCTCGCCCTGCCCCGGCATGATGAAGGTGCGGCCGATGTAGCGGTTCTTGACGAAGCCCTCGCGGAACGGGACGCCCAGCGCGGCGGCAAGCGTGCTGCCCGCAGTGCGCGAGGTATCGGGAATCGGGATCACCGCATCGATGTCGTGGTCGGGACGCTCGCGCAGGATCTTGCCGGCGAGCTTTTCGCCCATGCGCAGCCGCGCCTTGTACACCGACACGTCCTCGATCATCGAATCCGGCCGAGCAAGGTACACATATTCGAAAATGCACGGTGCATGCACGGCGCCTTCCGCGCAGCGGCGCGCGCTGACATTGCCGTCGAAATCGATGAACACGGCCTCGCCGGGCGCGATGTCGCGCACGCGCCTGAAGCCGAGGATGTCGAACGCCACCGATTCGGACGCGACCGCGACTTCCTTTCCGTTCGGCGTCTCGCGCTCGCCCAGCACCAGCGGGCGGATGCCGTGCGGGTCGCGGAACGCGAGCAGGCCGTAGTCGAGGATCAGCGCGATGCAGGCGTAGCCGCCCTTGGCGCGCGCGTGCACGCCAGCCACGGCCTTGAACAGGTGGTCGGGCGTCAGCTCGTGGCGTTCCTGGATCTGCAATTCGTGCGCGAGCACGTTCAGCAGGATCTCGGAATCGGAATCGGTGTTGATGTGGCGGCGATCGTCCTCGAACATCTCGCGCCGCAGCGCTTCGGTGTTGATGAGATTGCCGTTGTGCGCGAACGCGATACCGTACGGTGAATTCACGTAGAACGGCTGCGCTTCCTCGGAGCCTTCCGCCCCCGCGGTCGGATAGCGGCAATGACCGATGCCGGCTCGGCCGCGCAGGTCCTGCATGTCGCGCGAGCTGAACACGTCCCGCACCAGGCCCGCGCCGCGATGCAGGCGCAAGCGATTGCCGTCCATCGTGGCGATGCCGGCCGCGTCCTGGCCGCGATGCTGCAGGACGGTCAGGCCGTCATACAGCGCGGTGGCGACTTCGTTTCTGCCGACGATGCCAATGATGCCGCACATGCGTTTGCGATCTCGTCTGGAAAGAACTTTTGCAGTCAGCCATCCATGGTGCGGATCACGGCGGGCATCCTGCCTCCCGGAAAACGGCTCGACCGCGGTTCATTCAGTCACGGCAGGTCGTAAGCACCGCGCTATTGTCCCACATCGCCATCCTTGCGAGGCGTTGCCTGCTTCGCATTCGGCGTGCGCGCGGGCATGCCGGCACTGATGCCCGGCAAGGTCAGGTGCGGAACCGATATGGGTGCGACTGGCAGCCCGGACAAGGCTTGCTGATCGGCACGCAGCGCCTGTTCTCCGGTTCGCATGTAATGGATGGCCTGCTCGGGAAGGTGCCCGGAAAGCCAGTCCGCGCTCCGCGCAAAACTCGGCAGCAAGGTCGACTGATGCCACCAGGGTTCATCGCGTGCCGGGGTGAACGCGAGCAGCAGTACCGCCAGGCTCACCAGCAGCAGCCCGCGCGCGAGGCCGAACGCGGTGCCCAGCATGCGATCGGTGCCCGACAGCGCACTCGCGCGGATCAGCTTGCGCAATCCCCAGCCGAGCAGCGCACCGGCGGCCAGTACCGCGACGAAGCAGGTGAGATAACCCGCGATGGCCTGGGCGGCCGGTTGATGCAGCCACTGCCCGTACCACTGCGCCACCGTGTTGCCGAACATCCAGGCCACCCAGAACGCCGCAACCCAGCACACCAGCGACAGCACTTCGGTCACGAATCCGCGCCACAGTCCCAGGAACGCGGACAGCGCCAGCACGGCGAGGATGATGTAATCGGCATTGTTCATCCTGAGCGGCCTGTGGAGCTACTCGTTTCCGGGGCGCCGAACGCGCTCAAGACTGCGTGACGATGATCCCGCTGATCTTCATCTTCTGCGCGATCTGCGCCTTGAGTTGCTCGGCGGTGACACGCTCGTTGACCGGACCGGCACGCACCCGCCACAGCTTGCCGCCCTTGCCGGAGGGCACGTCGTCCACGTAACCGTCGAAGCCGAGGTCGCGCAGCCGGTCGCGCAGCTTGTTGGCATCGGCCTCGCTGCCGAAGGCGCCGAGTTGCACCGCCCATCCCCCGGCGCGATTGGCCGGAAGCGCGCTGGCCGGCGCATCCGCGATCTGGTCGGAGTTGCCCGCGACCAGCGCCATCGGTACATGGGGTTCGACACTCTTCAATTTCAGCCGCGCGGCTTCCACGGCGGCGCGATCCGGATACGGCCCCACGACCACGCGCGTGGCCGGCTTGCCGTTGATCGCGGCGTTCTCGCTGTGCGCGGCAAAACCCTGCTTCACCAGCTTCGCGATCAGCTTGTCGGCGTTGCCGCGCTCGGCGTAGGTGCCGAGATTGAGCGAATAGACGGCATTCGCGGCCGTGCCGGGATTGCTGGAAACCGGTTGCGGTTCCGGTTGGGTGGCCGGCGCGGATTTCGTCGGCGCCTGCGCGATGTTCGCGGCAGGCGCTGCCGGCTTCGGCGCGGAAGCGGCGGGCACGGGATGCGACGGCGCAACCGCGACGACGGATGCCGCGGGCACGGGCTGGACCGGCTTGCCGGCATCCACGTCCACCGTGGCGACGTGATCCGGATCGCTGCTGCCGGCATTCGCGCTGGCGCTGTCCGGTCCCACGCTCAACGTGGTCGTCTTCAATTGTGCATTCGGCTGGTCGGGAATTTTCAGGCTGACGTTCTGCTCGCCGGTGTTGTTCTTGTTCGCTGATCCGGAGAAGAACATCGGCACGAAGATGATCGCCAGCGCGATCAGCACGGCGGCGCCCAGCAGGCGGGTTTTCAGGGCGGGCTCCATGGCGCGTCTCGCTATGCTTCGAAGACGTGCGGATTATAGCCACGCACGCCACGGGCGCGCGGCTGTGTTCAGCGCATCGCGGCCGCCACGACGAAGAATGAACCGAACGCCAGGATGCGATCCTGTTCGCCCGCGGTGCCGCGTGCGGCCTCCAGCGCGGACTGCACGCCCGCATGTCCGCTGAACGAGGCACCGGACGCCGCGGCGCGCACCCGTTCCGCAAGCTCGGCAACCGGCAAGCCGCGCGGCGAATCCTGCTCCAGCCCGGCCAGGTGCCAGTGCGCGATGCGCGCGTCCAGGGCGCGCACGACGCCCGCCACGTCCTTGTCGCCCAGGGCGCCGAACACGGCGTACGTCATGCCCGGGACCGGATTCGCATCCAGCCAGCGCGCGAGCTCGCGTGCGGCCTGCGGATTGTGCGCGACGTCAACGATGACCTGCGGCGAATCGGCGATCCGCTGCAAACGCCCCGCCACTTTCGCTCCGCGCACGCCCTGCGCGATGGTTCGCGGATCCCACGCAGCTCGGTCGCGCAGCGCATGGAGGGCAGCGATTGCCGCCGCCGCATTGGCGATCTGGCTGGGCGCCGCCAGCGCCGGGATAGGAAGCTCGAGCGCCGTTTCGCCACTGCGCCACTTCCAGTGATCGCCCTGAACCTCCGCGGTGTATTCGTGCCCGGCACGCAGCATCCGCGCGCCGATGCGCCGTGCTTCATCCGGCAGGCTTTGCGGCGGATCGGCGTCGCCGATGATGGCGGGCCTGCCGGCACGGAAGATCCCGGCTTTCTCGCGGCCGATGCTCTCGCGGTCGTTGCCGAGGTACTCCATGTGGTCCAGGTCCACCGTGGTCACGATCGCGGCGTCGGCATCCACGACGTTGACCGCATCCAGCCGCCCGCCGAGCCCCACTTCCAGCAACGCGACGTCCATGTTCGCGCGTGCGAACAGATCCAGCGCGGCGAGCGTGCCGAATTCGAAATAGGTGAGCGGCGTACCCGAACGCGCCGCCTCGATGCGCTCGAACGCCGCGACCAGCGCATCATCCCGCGCATCCGACCCGTCGATGCGCACGCGCTCGTTGTAATTCAGGATGTGCGGCGAGGTATAGGCGCCCACGCGCAGGCCGCCCGCGCGCAGCATCGCTTCCAGGAAAGCGACCGTCGAACCCTTGCCGTTGGTGCCGCCGACGGTGATCACCGTGCGCGCGATCGGCGGCGCGCGCATGCGCTGCCTGACCTCACGCACGCGATCAAGGCCGAGGTCGATGCCGCGCGCGTGGATGCGCTGCTGGTAATCCAGCCAGTCCGAAAGAGTTCGCTGCATGTG
>DASSFA010000086.1:0-2579 GCA_035694895.1 Rhodanobacteraceae bacterium
CGGCAAGTGGATCTATTCCACCTTCGGCTTCGTGGATGC
Source organism: Rhodanobacteraceae bacterium (assembly GCA_035694895.1). GTDB lineage: Bacteria > Pseudomonadota > Gammaproteobacteria > Xanthomonadales > Rhodanobacteraceae > 66-474. The sequence continues at coordinate 40 of DASSFA010000086.1, forward strand.
GTTCAATCCCACCTTCGAATTGAAGACCCCGCTGCGCAGCGGGCATGTGGTGCCGGGCGAAGGCTGGTTCGACAACGAGTACCTCGGCATAGACCAGGGCCCGATCCTGCTGATGCTCGAGAACTACCGCAGCGGTTTCGTGTGGAAGGTGATGCGCTCCAACCCGCACGTCCAGGAAGGCCTGAAGCGCGCCGGGTTCACCGGCGGCTGGCTTGACGCAGGCAAATCGGCGGATGTGGACGCGGCACCCGCGGCGGGCGCATCCTCGGGCGGGCCACCGGCTTCCATTCAGGTCCGATGAGCTTCAGACGTACCGGCATTCTTGCAGCGCTTGCGGCATTTGCCCTGCTGCTCGCCGGCTGCGCTCCAAACGGCGATCAGAAGACGCTGGAGTTCTGGACCATCGGCCGCGAGGGCGAGGTGGTCGTCAAGCTGCTGCCCGCATTCCAGCGCGAGCATCCCGGCATCCGGGTGCACGTGCAGCAGATCCCGCTCACCGCCGCGCACGAGAAATTGCTGACCGCCTACGCCGGCGATTCGCTGCCCGATCTCACCCAGATCGGCAACACCTGGATTCCGGAATTCGCCGCACTGCATGCGCTGGAACCGCTGGATGCGCGCGTGGCGCGTTCGAAGGATGTGCGCACCGGCGATTATTTCCCGACGGTGCTGGCGACCAACCGCATCGACGGCGTGCTGTACGGCGTGCCGTGGTACGTGGACACGCGGCTGCTGTTCTATCGCACGGACCTGTTGCGCGAAGCGGGCTTCAGCCAGCCGCCGCTCGACTGGGCGCAATGGCAGGCGCAGATGGACGCGATCCGCGCACGCAGCGGCGGCAAGCGCTGGGGCGCGCTGCTGCCGACCAACGAATACGACCAGTTGCTCGCACTGGCGTTGCAGGAACACGTGCCGCTGCTGCGCGACGGCGGGCGCTACGGGAATTTCGAAAGCGCCGGTTTCAAGCGCGCGCTGGCGTTCTACGTCGGGCTGTTCAAGCGTGGCGACGTGCCGGCCGTCACCAACATCCAGGTAAGCAATCCCTGGGACGAATTCGGCCGCGGCGCGTTCGTGTTCTACCTTTCCGGTCCCTGGAACATCGGCGAATTCCGCAAGCGTTTGCCGGCTTCACGCCAGGACGACTGGTCCACCGCGCCGCTGCCCGGCCCGAATGGCCCGGGCGACTCGGTCGCCTACGGTTCCAGCCTGGCCATCCCGGTGCACTCGCGACACAAGGACGCGGCGTGGGCGCTGATCGAATACCTTTCGCGCCCGCAGGTGCAGCAGCGCTTCTACGAACTGCTCGGCGACCTGCCGCCGCGGCGCTCGGCCTGGCAGAGCCCGGCGTTGAAGGACGATCCGAAACTGCACGCGTTTCGCGAACAACTGGAACGGCTCTCGCCCACGCCGCAGGTTCCGGAGTGGGAGCAAATCGTCAACATGATGCAGGACGTGGCGGCGCGCGCGATCGTCGGGCAATTGACGATCGACCAGGCCACGGCGGAAATGGATCGACAGGCGGATGCAATTCTCGCGAAACGCCGCTGGGTACTGGATCGGCAAACACAGCAGGCCGCGCACCCATGATCATGCCCTTGTCTTGCGGATCACCCCCTCACCCCAACCCTCTCCCCACGGGGGAGAGGGAGGCAAGCGCGAAGCACTTGGCGGGTGAGCGGGAAAGCCCGGCGGCGGGGTCGAGGAGCGATCCATGAACCGCACCTCGGCCGCCTGGATCTTTCTCGCGCCGGCCTTGCTGGTGCTCGGCGTGTTCTTCCTGCTGCCGGTGCTCGCGGGCCTTGCGCTCAGCCTGACCGATTACGACCTGTACGCGCTGGCCGACATCCACAACCTGCGCTTCGTCGGCCTGCACAACTACTGGGCACTGCTGCACGATCGGCTGTTCTGGGCCGCGCTGTGGCACACGTTCTATTTCGTGATCGCCGGTGTGCCGCTGTCGCTCGCCGTGGCGCTATGCGCGGCGCTTCTGCTGAATTCCCCGTTGACGAGATTCAAGCCCTTCTTCCGTACCGCGCTGTTCGCGCCGGTGGTGACCACCGTGGTCGCGGTGGCGGTGATCTGGCGCTATCTCTTCAATCCGAAATACGGCGTGGTCAATTTCGCGCTGGCGCACCTCGGCATCCACCCGATCGACTGGCTGGGCGATCCGCACTGGGCGATGCCGATGATCATCCTGTTCGCGGTGTGGAAGAACTTCGGCTACAGCATGATCATCCTGCTCGCCGGATTGCAGGCGATCCCGTCGGACCTCTACGAAGCCGCGCGCATCGATGGCGCGTCAGCCTGGCGACAGTTCCGCCACATCACGCTGCCGATGCTGTCGCCGATCCTGATGATGGTCGGCATTCTCACGGTATCCGGCTATTTCCAGTTGTTCGCGGAGCCTTACGTGATCACCGAAGGCGGCCCGCTGCAGAGCACGACCAGCGTGCTCTATCTGATGTACGACGAAGGCTTCAAGTGGTGGAACCTGGGCACCGCCTCGGCGGTGGCGTTCCTGTTGTTCGCGATCATGTTCG
>DASSFA010000087.1:0-5941 GCA_035694895.1 Rhodanobacteraceae bacterium
GAGCCTTCCCGCCTTTGAGTCCGCCCTTGCGACCAAGGGCGACCGCTGCCGGGTCTTTCCCGTCCTCTGTCTTGACGTCATCTAGCTCGCCCGTGGCAAGCTGGGAGATCATGTGCGCGAGCTGGTTCGTGTCGCGCGGACGCTTTGGGTGCTTGGCCATGCCCACAGTATGCGGGCGCATGTTTGAACGCTCAAGCATCGGCAATTTCAAACTAGACCACTACCAGGGCGGGCGCAAACTTGAGCTTTGCGCATCCTCCGCGCTAATCTGATTGGCTTCCGGTGCCGCCGGCACGAACACTCCCCCGAGGGTCCCATGAAACTCGATTCACGGCTGGTCGCATACGGCGTGTGCGCCGCACTGGCATTTTCTTCGGTACCGGCCTTCGCGCAGACGAGCGGCCAAGGCTGCACGGACATGCAGATGATCCGCAACCAGTGCGGGCAGTCGGAAAAGCCGAAGAAGCAGGAATCGCAGGCCACGCAGCCCACGCAGTATCCGAATGCGACCCGGCAGGAACCGAAGATCAAGGGGCTGACCAGCAAGGAAGCGGACGCACTCAACGAGGGATTGAACGCGGTCAACAGCGGTGACGCAGCCACCGCGCAGAAGGATCTCCAGCCGATCGCAGACAACAGCGACAATCCTTACGCCAAATCGAAGGCGCTCTCCGGGCTGGCGCTGCTGAAGTACAACAGCGGCGACACCAAAGGCGCGATCGCCCTGCAGAAGCAGTCGCTCGATCTGAATGCGCTGCCCAACGACGATTATTTCCCGATGCTTTATGCATTGGCGCAGATGTATGTCGCCGACGAGGACTACACGCAGGCGCTGTCCGCTCTGGATCAGTGGATGCAACAGAGCGGCAAGGCTTCGGCCGATGCCTACGCGCTGAAGGGCAACGTTCTCTATCGACTGGAGAAGTACCCGGAAGCCGTGACCGCGATTCAGAAAGCCAAGTCCCTGTCCGACCAGCCAAAGGAGAGTTGGGACCAGATCCTGATCGCCAGCTATTTCGCGATGGACAAGTACGACGAGGCCGCCAAGGTGGCGGAAGCGGCACTGGCCAAGGATCCCAACAACGCCAAGCTGTTGATGAACGTGGTGCAGATCTACATGAACGCCCAGGAATACGACAAGGCTCTGCCCTTGCTGGAGCGCGCCCGCACCAACGGACAGATCACCGACGAGACCACTTACGTCAACATGGCGAAGCTCTACTACAACGCGGCGGTGAGCGGCAAGGACACCCACACCAATGCCCTGAAGGCCGCGCAGGTGGTCGAAGACGGGATGGCCAAGGGGATCATCAAGCCGAGCAAGGACAATTACAAACTCATGGGCGACGCCTATCTGCTGGGGGGCGAAACGAGCAAGGCGAACGCCGCCTACGAGAAGGGCGGACTGCCGCCTGTTCCGACAAAGCACAAGGTCCGCGCGAAGAAGTGAGGCTTTGAACGACCTGCGCCGCGGTATCGGCGCAGATCACATATTTTGCAAACCGGGTGCCAAACCCTCTAGGCAAACGCCCGGTGCTGGTGTAACTTGCTTCTCTTTTCAGCCGCCCTCAGCGGCCTTCCCGCTAGGCGGTGGTGGTCGCGAGACAAGACAGGACAGCGACTGGTTTACACGATGGCTCCGACTCCCGCGACCAAACACGATCGCTTCAACTGGTGGCGCACGATTGCGATCGCCGCGGCAATTGCCGTGCACGCCATCGTCATCCTGGTTTTGTTGACTCCGGCCGCTCCGCCGGAGGCCCAAACGAAACCGAAGGAAAATGTCACCAGCGTGACCTTCATTCCTCCTCCTCCTCCTCCGCCGCCGCCGCCGCCGCCGCCGCCGGAGCCGCCGAAGACGCCGCCGCCGAAGATCAAGGAATTGGTCAAGCCGCCGCCGCAGCCACCGCCGCCGGCGCAGCCGCCGCCGGTGCAGGAAGTCTCGAGCATGCCGGAACCGGCACCGCCGCCGGCGCCGCCAGCACCGCCGGCGCCGCCAGCCGACATCGCTCCGGGTGTGGACATCAGCTACAAGAACCGCAACCCGCCCCAGTACCCGATCGAGGCCCTGCGGCAGCAGCACCAGGGAACCGTGATCCTGGACGTTACGATCGACGCGCAGGGTAACGTGGTGGACGTGAAGGTGGAGAAATCCAGCGGCTATCGCGAGCTTGATCGTTCCGCCATGGACGCGGCACGCAAATGGAAGTTCAACCCGGGCATGAAGAATGGCCAGGCCGTAGGTGGCGTGGTGCGTATCCCGGTCAACTTCAACCTCACCGGTGTCGAGTAATTTTTTACTTTCGCCGCCAAGTAATCCGTTAAAGTCCCCTATCACGTTTTAAGGAAGGGTAGCGCCATGCAGCAAACTCCATCCACCACTCCGGCCATGGCCGGCAACAGCAATGCGCAAGCCCTGCAACAGATGGGCTTCGACCACCTCATCCACGGCCTCGACTGGGTCGGCTGGCTGGTGCTGATCACCCTGTTTTTGATGTCGCTGTGCTCGTGGTACTTCATCATCGCGAATGCCCTGCGCAACGCGTTGATCCGTTCGCGTGCCGATCGCGTCATCTCGCAGTTCTGGGACACGCCTTCGGCACAGGACGCGATCCGCCTGATGGAAAAGCAGGGTCGTGGCGAGCCGTTCTCCAAGATCGCGCTGGATGCCGCCTCCGCCGCAGCCCACCATCAGCGCCATGAAGGCAGCCGCATGGTCGAGGCGCTGAACCGTTCCGAGTTCGTGGATCGCGCCCTGCGCCAGGCCGTGGCGCGCGAAAGCATGCGCTTGGAAGGCGGCCTGACCCTGCTGGCGACCGTCGGCTCCTCCGCACCGTTCGTCGGTCTGCTCGGTACCGTGATGGGCATCTATCACGCGCTGATCAACCTGGGCGCTTCCGGCCAGTCCTCGATCGAAGCGGTCGCAGGCCCGGTGGGCGAGGCGCTGATCATGACCGCGCTCGGTCTGTTCACCGCGATCCCGGCGGTGCTGGCGTACAACTTCTATGTGCGCGCCAACCGCGTGACCTACGCCAAGTTCGACGAGTTCGCGCATGACCTGCACGACTTCTTCTCGACCGGCTCCCGCGTGGAGACCACCCCGGCTGCGGCCGTGGCGGGCACCCGCGCCGCCAACGTCGCCGGCGCCAACGTGCCGCCGCCGCCGGCTGCCAAGAAGTAAGGAGTTCGGGTAATGGCCTTCAGCACCGGCTCACGCAGCGGTCCGCTTTCGGAGATCAACGTCACGCCGCTGGTGGACGTGATGCTGGTGCTGCTGATCATCTTCATGATCACGGCCCCGCTGCTGCAGCACAACATCTCGATCGATCTGCCACAGCCGAATCCCAACGTCCAGCCGCCGCAGAATCCGCCGACGCCGATCAACCTGTCCATCAAGGAAGACGGTTCGATGTACTGGAACGATCTGCCGGTTTCGGATCTGGAGTTGCAGGCGCAGCTGGCGGTGATCGGCGCCAAGGCGCAAGATCAGCAGCCGGAAGTGCACATCTCCGCGACCGATGTCACCCCGTACGACTACATCGCGCGGGTGCTGGCGGAAGCCAAGCGCAACAACGTGCAGAAGATCGGCTTCGAGAAGTAATAAGGGCATAACGTCATGGCTTTCAGTACCAATAGCGGCGGCGGCGGCCCGATGTCGGAAATCAACGTCACGCCCCTCGTGGACGTGATGTTGGTGTTGTTGATCATCTTCATGATCACGGCGCCGTTGATGTCGCACAAGATCAAGGTCACCCTGCCCAAGGCCGATCCCAACCAGAAGGCCGAGGCGATCAAGGTGCCACCGATCGACCTGGCGATCGAATCCGACGGCTCGATCTACTGGAACGACTCCAAGCTCGACGAGCCGGAACTCAAGGCGAAGCTGGCGGTGACGGCGCAGCAGTTCCCGCAGCCGGCGTTGAACATCCGCGCCGACAAGGAGACGCCTTACAAGTTCATCAAGATGGTGATGTCGGATGCGCAGGCGGAAGGCATGGTCCACCTGGGTTTCATCACCACCGGCAAAATGGGCAAGCCGGGCGTCGGTTGAGCTGCTGGGCAGCACGAGGAATGAAAAGGCCGCGCAATCGCGCGGCCTTTTTGTTTGCATCGCCACGTGATTGCTAAAACAAGATTCTGTGCCCGCCAGGCCGGAGCGCCACCATGCTTGCTCAGCGGAGGCAGCTTGACTGCGGCATGCGCATTCAACGCTGCGGATTCAGGATCTTCAGGTAATTGCGCACGGTCACGGCGAGCCCCTCGTACAACGCCTCGCCGATCAGCGCGTGGCCGATCGAAACTTCTGCCAATTGCGGGATCGCACGTTTCAGCGTACCCAGGTTGCGCTGGTTGAGGTCATGTCCGGCGTTCACCGCCAGGCCCGCATCCAGCGCGCGCCGGGCGGTCTCCACGCACCGTGCCAGCTCGCCCTCGCAATGACCCTCGGCGAAAGCCTTCGCATATGGACCGGTATAAAGTTCGACGCGCGCGGCCCCGATCTCCTTCGCCAGCTCCAGATGCGTGGATCCCGCATCCATGAACAGCGAGACGCGGCAGCCCAGCGCGTTCAACTCGCGCACGAGCGGCTCCAGCCGCTCGGCATCGCGTGCCAGGTCGAAGCCGTGGTCGGACGTGATCTGGCCTTCGGCGTCGGGCACCAGGGTCGCCTGTGTGGGTCGCGCCTGCCGCACCAGTTCGATGAAGCCCGGATAGCCCTTGTGTTCGCCGGCGAACGGGTTGCCTTCCATGTTGTACTCGACACGGCCATGCGTGAGCCCGGCCAGCAGCAGTACGTCTTCCGGAGTGATGTGGCGGCGGTCGGGCCGCGGGTGCACGGTGATGCCGCCGCAGCCGGCCTCGATGCAGGTGTTCGCCGCGGTGGCGATGTCCGGCTCGGTTTCGCCGCGCGCGTTGCGCAGCACGGCGACCTTGTTGAGGTTCACGCTCAGGACTGTCATCCGACCAGCGTAACACCCAAATAAAAAAACGGCGCACCAAACGGCGCGCCGGGAGAGTGTGATTCACCCGCTCCAGCGGGTGGGATCCACGGGGAGACTGTCCACACACTCGGACCGAATCTGCGCCCGGAAGTTCCCGCGGTCCGTGAGCCACGCCGCAATCCGGCTAGCCGTCGGCCAGGGACCAGGCCCGAACAGGGCGGGCGGGACCCCGCCAGGCCAGCGCGCCCGCGCACCCGGGAACCGGTGAGAGTGCCTGAACCTGCCAGCTTGCAGGATCGCCCGCCTCCGTATCGAACCTCGCCGGCCACCAGAAAGCGCCCCTTCGCTCGAACGCAACCCGTTCCAGCCCGAAGGCCAGCCCGCGACCGAGCGCCTTCAGCACGGCTTCCTTGGCGCACCACAGCCGGAAAAACAACGCCTCGCGCTCGGCACCCTCGCATGCGGCCAAGGCTTTCGCTTCTCCGGGTGCAAAAAAGCGCTGCGCGATGTCGAGGATCTTCACGCCCGCACGCGGCTGCTCCATGTCCACCCCAGGTATCACGGTCGACGCCAGCGCGACCAGCGCGAACGCACCGCTGTGGCTCCAGTTGAAATGCAAGTCGCGATATTCCTCGCCGTTCACGAACACATGCGGCTTGCCGTGTTCGTCGTCGCGCAGTTCGGGCGGTGCCGGACCGGCATCCACATATGCGGCCAGGAGGGCGAGCAGCGGCGCGCGTCGCATCTGGCGCTGGTATGGCAAGCGCCACAGGTGTACGTCTCGTCCAAGTTGCGGGGCCACCGCCGCGGGCGACACAGAGATGAAGTCGTCCGGCCCGATCATGCCGGCTGCCCGCACCGGATCACCTGATCAGGCGCTGCTCGACCAGCGCGCTCACCACGCCGGGGTCGGCCAGCGTGGAGATATCGCCGAGCTGATCGGGCTGGTTCTCCGCGATCTTGCGCAGGATGCGGCGCATGATCTTGCCCGAGCGCGTCTT
>DASSFA010000088.1:0-5061 GCA_035694895.1 Rhodanobacteraceae bacterium
ACGCCCACCATAAACCTTTGTTCGCATCACCGTCCGTGGTGCGCTCGCCAGTCGGCGTCCTGCCTCCTCCGCCCCGCTCGCACGCGATGCCATTCAAGGCATCGCGTAAACGCTCGCGGTGCGACCAGCTGAGCTACGCCCGCCATAAAGAGCGGTTTGCAAAGCTACTGCGCTCGCCATCTTGCGCGCCGGCGGCGCTCGGATTGCTCATGTACTGACGTGTACACTCCGCTTCCTGCGCTCCGGCGTCGCGCAACCATGGAGCATTTCTGTCATGGATGGAGGCTCGCTACGCTTTCCAAACCGCTCTACGCTTCTTCCGACCTCTCCTCTGAGACACCACTGGCGCGCCCGACTGGACTCGAACCAGCAACCGTCGGCTTAGAAGGCCGATGCTCTATCCGATTGAGCTACGGGCGCAGCTCAAACGAATTCTCGCATCGAACTCCGGGGAGCGCGACCTGGTGGATCGAGCGGTGGTCGGGGCAGAGGGATTCGAACCCCCGACATCCAGCTCCCAAAGCTGGCGCTCTACCAGACTGAGCTATACCCCGTAGTGCCTTCCACGCGCCAGCCACAGCCGCGGAATACTAAGGTGGCGCGGCGGCAGCGTCAACGCCGGCGGGTGTTCAGCGGCGGCTGATCTCGTCCAGCGCGATGCGCACTTCCTTCACCGCGGACTCGGCGCGACGCTGGTCGGGCGCGTACAGCATGGGCAATTCCGGCGCCATCGCGCCTTCGGTGCGCGGACCGCGCAGGTGCTGCATCAGCGCCTTCAGCGGATGCGCGAAAGTATCCTCCACGGCGGTCCCTTCGTAGCCACAATGCGCCATGCAGTTGTCGCATTTCGGATTGCGGCCGAACCCGTAGGCGTTCCAGTCGGTTTCGTTCATCAGCTCGTCGAAGGTCTCGGCATGACCTTCGTCCACCAGCAGGTAGCACGGTTTCTGCCAGCCGAAGATGTTGTAGCAGGGCATGGACCAGGGCGTGCACTGGTAGGTCTGGTTGCCGGCGAGGAAATCCAGGAACAGTCCGGACTGGTTGAACCGCCACTTGCTCCGGCGCTGCTTTCCAAGCCGGAAGATGTCCCGGAACAGCCGCTTGCTCTTGCCGCGCGTCAGGAACGCCTGCTGGTTGGGCGCATGCTGATAGCTGTAGCCGGGCGACAGGGTGATGCCCTCCACGCCCAGCTTCGTCACGTAATCGAAGAAGTCGGCCACGCGCCGCGGTTCCTCGCCGGTGAACAATGTGCAATTGACGGTCACGCGGAAACCGCGCGACAACGCGAGCGTGATCGCCTCGACCACCGTGTCGAACACGCCCTCGCGATCCACCGAGTGGTCGTGGCGCTCGCGATCGCCATCCAGATGCACCGAGAAGGTGAGATACGGCGATGGCTTGAACAGGTGCAGCTTCTGCTTCAACAGGATCGCGTTCGTGCACAGGTAGACGAACTTCTTGCGCGCGATGATGCCCTCCACGATCTGCACGATGTCCTTGTGGATCAGTGGCTCGCCGCCCGGAATCGAGACCATCGGCGCGCCGCATTCGTCTACCGCATGCAGGGCCTCCTCCACGCTCATGCGGCGCTTCAGGATGTCCTTCTCGTAATCGATCTTGCCGCAACCCGGGCACGCCAGATTGCACTGGAACAACGGCTCCAGCATCAGCGTGAGGGGGTAACGTTTTACGCCACGCAGCCTCTTCCCGAGCACGTAACGGGCGACCCGGTATTGCTGGATCAGCGGAATGCCCATCGTGGTGAATCCTCCTTGATTCCGACCCCGATCGCAGCCAACTCCCCGGTGAAGTCGTGGCGCAGGCGCTGCCATTCAAGCTTCAGCCACGGCGTGAGGCGCTCGGGATGTTGCGCGATCTCGCGCTCCAGTTCCGCCGGGCTCGCGTAACGCCAGGCCGAGATCTCGTTGCGGTTGGCGCGCACCGGCGCATCGGCGCGTCCCAGGAACACCCAGCACAGCTCGTGCTCGGCCCCGAGCTCGCCGTAATCGGCCCGGTATTCGAACTTGTAGAGATAACGCAGCGCGCAGCGCAACCCGAGTTCCTGTTGCAGCCGGCGTTGCGTGGCTTCGCGCATGTCCTCGCCCTGGCGCGGATGGCTGCAGCAACTGTTCGACCAGTAGCCCGGCCACAAGCGCTTGCCGGCACTGCGCTGCTGCAGCAGCAACTCGCCGCGCTCGTTGAACACGAACAGCGAGAACGCGCGATGCAGGATGCCGTGGCCGTCGTGGCAGGCAGCCTTGCTTGCGTACCCGACCTCACGATCGTCCGCATCCACCAGGATCAGCGGTTCGGCATCGGAGGACACCACCGCGTCGCGTTGCAGGGCTTCAGCCAAGCTCCACCTCCATGGCCTGGTAGCCGGCTTTGCGCATCGCGCGCACGACGCGATCGCCGTCCTCGGGGCACAGCGCGATCACGGAGCCGCCGCCGCCACCGCCGGTCAGCTTGGCTCCCAGCGCCCCGTTGTCGCGTGCGATCTGCAGCAGTTCCTCGATTTCCCAGCTCGATACCTGCAACGCGTTCAACTGACCCTGGCAAATGTTCATCAGTTCGCCGAGCTGGTGCAGGTCATGCGCAGCCAGCGCTTCCACGGCATGCAGGGTGAGCGCGTCGATCTCGTCGAAGATGCGTTCGTACAGGACCCGATTGCGCTGCCATGCCTCGCGCACGCGCGCGACCATCTTGGCTGTGAGGCTTTCGGTTCCGGACAGGCCGATCACCAGCGGCAGCGGCTCCTCGAGATGCAGCGGCCGGATCAATGGCGGATCGCCACGGCGGAACAGCATCGCCCGACCGAAGGTCGCCACGGTGTTGTCCACGCCCGACGGGGTGCCGTGCGCGATCTTTTCGCACTCGTAGGCGAGGCCGCAGACGTCATCTTCGCTCAGGTTCAACTTGCAGTGGCGATCGAGGGCGCGGATCACCGCCACCGCGAGCGCGGCCGATCCGCCCAGACCCATCGCGCGCGGCACGTTCGGGAATACCTGCACCAGCAGCTTGCGGTCGGCTATCTGCAATCTCTCCAGCAGCATCGCCAGCGACTGCGCGAACGAACCCGGGTGCGCAGCGTGCTGGTGCAGGCGCTGCTCGATGCCCCAGCGCGGGATCGCCAGGGTGATGCCGTCCTTTGCATCTTCCACGCGTGCGCGGATGGCCAGCGGGACCGGCGCGGCGATCGCGTGCCGGCCGTGCACCACCGCATGTTCACCCAGCAGGATCACCTTGCCGTGCCCGGCGGCATCTTCCTCCGAGGCTTGTGTGCGCGTAAGCGCGGGCTTGGGCGGCGCAGGCTGGCCGCGCAACTCGGCGATGATCTGCCGTGCCTTCCAGATCTTGATCTCGCCGCTTTCCAGCAGGCGCTCCACCACGATGTCGAAAATGTCGGGCGTGGCCTCCGCTGCGGTGGCCACGCTGCGTGCATGCAAGGTCATGTGCCCCTGCTGGATGCCATCGGTGACCAGGGCGCGCAAGGCAGAGAGGTTCTGCGCAAGGCCGACGGCGCCCATCACCTCGGCCAGCTCGCGCGCGCTCCGGATGCCGAGCAGGTGGTGGTTGATCGCCACCGTCGGATTGGATTGCAGCGGCCCGCCGACGATGCCGACCTTCATCGGCATCTCGATGCTGCCGACCAGATCGCCGCCTTCGTTCTTGTACCAGCGCGTCAGCGCGGTGTACGCCTTGCCGCGCGCGGCATAGGCGTGCGCGGCGGCTTCCAGCGCGCGCCAATCGTTGCCGGTCGCGAGCGCGACCGCGTCCACGCCGTTCATCACGCCCTTGTTGTGCGTCGCGGCGCGGTACGGATCCACAATCGCAAGATCGTTGGCAAGCACGATTCCATCGCGCACCTGTTCGCCGTCATGGCGCTTGCCGCCGAGCAGCCTGGCCGGGATCGTGCAGCTCGCACGGACCAGCGCGCGATCGGTGAGGTTGGAAAGGATGCGCAGGAACACCTTGCCACCGGTGATCGCCTCGATCAGCGGCGCCACGCCTTCGCACATGGTGTTGACGAGATTGGCACCCATCGCGTCGCAGGTGTCCACCAGCAAGTGGACGACCACCATGTCGCGCTTGCCGTCGGGCGAGGCGTGGATCATCACCTCGATGTCCTCGGCGCCGCCGCCGCGCGCCACCATGTTCGGATGCAGGCTGTTGGCGAGGTTCAGGATCTCGTCCTTGCGCCGCAGCAACGCGCCCTGCGCCTTGCTGGAATGCGCCACATCCACTACCTGCACCTGCCCGATCAGGATCGGGCGCGTGCTCTCGGCGCGGAAACCGCCGGCCTCGCGCACCAGTTTGGCGGCAGAACTCAGCGCCGCCACGATCGAGGGTTCCTCGACCACCAGCGGCACAAGGTATTCCCTGTCGTTGATCAGGAAGTTGAGCCCGAGCCCGACCGGCAGACCCATCACGCCGACGACGTTCTCGATCATCTTGTCGGCGCACTCGACGTTCAGCGTGTGCTTGCCGGAAAGCAACGCACTGCAATCCTCGCGCGGCAGCAGGCCGCGTTCACGCACCCATTGCACGCGCTCCGCCACCGACAGTTTGTAGAACCCCGGCATGCGCGAGCGGCTGGGACGCTGTTGCGGCTGCGGGATGCTCGATTCGTCCATGATGTTCTTCTCCGTACCCGTTGACGCGCAGTCCGCACGCGTCCAACTCCAGTCCGATCTCGCGGAAGCCCTCGCGGGAGACGCGCAGGCGGAATTCGCGCAGGCGCAACGGATCGTTCGACAACGCGATGCCGATGTCACCGCCGCCCGCGCCGCAGGGCTTGTACGTGACGCCGCACGCCGCGGCGCACGCGCCGATCGCGCGATGCTCGAGGCTGAAGATGTCCACGCTGCTCGCTTCGCCCAATTTGCGCAGGCCCTCCGCGTACAGCGCGATCGTTTCCAGCAGCGCGGGAGCATTTCCGGTTTCGATCGCCATGATCGCCGCCTCCGAGCTCAACCGGAGATCGCGCAACAGCAATCCATAACTGGCCGGGGAGCGTGCGCGCCACGCCGCCATGCGCGCCAGCAGTTCCTCGGTTCGCGC
>DASSFA010000089.1:0-12529 GCA_035694895.1 Rhodanobacteraceae bacterium
GTGGCGGTGATCGTGGATTGCGTCACCGACAACCGCCAGCGCAGCGTGGCCGACGTGCGTCATGCCTTCGGCAAGTTCGGCGGCAACATGGGGACGGAAGGTTCGGTCGCCTATCTGTTCAAGAAGCGTGGCGTGCTTTCCTATCCCGCCGGCAGCGACGAGGGGAAAATCACCGATGCCGCGATCGAAGCGGGAGCCGAGGATGTCGTCGTGAACGCCGACACTTCGATCGCCGTGCTCACCGATCCCGAGAGTTTCGAGGGCGTGCGCGAGGCGATGCGCGCCGCCGGCCTGCAGCCCGACAATGCAGAGATCACGCTGCGCGCCGACAACATGGTCGCGGTGAGCGGCGAACACGCCGAGCAGGTGACCGATCTGCTGGAGTGGCTGGAAGAACTCGACGATGTGCAGGATGTGTACACGAATGCGGCGTTGCCGCGCGCGTGACCGACGGGCCTGCGCGCCAGCCGATGCCCATGCAAAGCCTCCGCATCCTCGGCATTGATCCGGGCAGCCTGCGCACCGGCGTGGGCGTGATCGAGGCCGATGCCGACGGCAAGCTGCGTTGCGTGCTGCATACCACGCTGCACATCGGCGGCGAGGACGATTTCCCGCAGCGGCTTGCACGCATCTACGACGGGCTGTCCTCGATCATCGATCAGTACCAGCCGCAGGAAGCCGCAATCGAACGGGTGTTCATGGCCAGGAACGCCGATTCCGCGCTGAAGCTCGGCCAGGCGCGCGGCGCGGCGATCTGCGCGGCGGTCGGACGCACGCTGCCGGTGCACGCATACGCGCCGACCGCGATCAAGCAGGCGGTGGTCGGCGGCGGCCGTGCCGAGAAGACGCAGGTGCAGCACATGGTGGGCGTGCTGCTCGGCCTGCGCGACGCCCTGCAGGCGGACGCGGCCGACGCTCTGGCGGTGGCGATCACGCACGCGCACACCCGCGCCAGCGTGGAGCGCATCGGCATTCCCGCGCTCGCATGGAGGCGGCGGCGATGAATTGCCCCCATCCGCCGACTGCCCCCATCCGCCCTTCGGGCACCTTTCCCCGCAAGCGGGGGAAGGGAGACTGCAGAAGCATTTCTATAGGACACCTTCCCCCGCAGGCGGGGGAAGGCAATGCTTGTTGTCCCCTCCCCCGCATGCGGGGGAGGGTTAGGGTGGGGGGCAAACGGGCGGGGACCTCATCATGATTGGAAGGCTTCGGGGAACACTTGTCGCCAAGCATCCGCCATGGATCGTGCTGGACGTGCACGGCGTCGGCTACGAACTGGAAGTGCCGATGTCCACGCTCTACGACCTGCCGGATGCGGGCCGCGAGGTCACCCTGCTGACGCATTACGCGATCAGGGAGGACACGGCGGCGCTGTATGGCTTCCTGCGCGAGGAAGAGCGCGCGCTGTTCCGCAACCTGCAGAAAGTGAGCGGCATCGGCGCGCGCATTGCATTGGCGGTGTTGTCGGGCGTGAGCACTTCCGAATTCGCGCGGCTGGTGCACGATGCTGACGTCGCCGCGCTGACGCGCATTCCCGGGATCGGCAAGAAAACCGCCGAGCGCATCGTGGTGGAACTGCGCGATCGCGTGGATGCGGCCGCGCTCGCCGCGCAGCCGCGCACGGGACGCGTGGCGGGCACGCCGCAGGACGAGGCCGTCGCGGCCTTGCTGCAGCTCGGCTACAAGCCGGCGGAAGCCGCGCGCCTCGCGAAAGATGCGGCGGGCGAAGGCGACGACGCCGAAGCGATCATCCGCAAGGCGCTGCGCGCGGCACTGGGCCGCTGATCGCGATGGGTATGCAGACGCAAACCCAGCAGCATCCGGTGGTCGGCGCTGAAGGCGAGCGCGGCCAGGCCGCGATGCGCGGGCTGGTGATCGGCGCGATCGGCGTGGTGTTCGGCGACCTCGGCACCAGCCCGCTGTACACGATGAAGGAGGCCTTCTACGGCCCGCACGGCATGCCTGTCGGCACGCTCAACATCCTCGGCATCCTGTCGCTTGTGACCTGGACCCTGGTGATGGTGGTCGCGGTGAAGTACGTCGCCTTCATCATGCGCGCAGACAACAAGGGCGAAGGCGGCATCATGGCGATGATGGCGCTGGCCCAGCGCGCCACGCGCGGCTACCCGCGCACGCGCAAGATGGTGGTGCTGTTCGCGATCCTCGGCGCGGCGCTGTTTTACGGCGATGGCGTGATCACGCCGTCCATATCCGTGCTGTCTGCGATCGAAGGCCTGCAGGTCACGGCGCCGTCGCTCTCCAACTACGTGGTGCCGCTGACCGTGGTGGTGCTGTTCGCGCTGTTCTGGGTGCAGAAGCACGGCACCGAACGCGTGGGCAGCATCTTCGGTCCGGTGATGAGCCTGTGGTTCGCCGCGATCGGCGCGATCGGCGCCTGGAACATCTTCAAGCATCCGCTTGTGCTGCGCGCGCTCGATCCCTGGTACGCGGTGCAATTCTTCATCCACCACGGCTGGGGCGGGTTCCTCGCGCTCGGCGCGGTGGTGCTGTGCGTGACCGGCGCGGAAGCGCTGTACACGGACATGGGTCACTTCGGCCGGCGGCCGGTCCGCATCGCCTGGTTCGGTTTCGTGATGCCGGGCCTGCTGCTGAATTACTTCGGCCAGGCCGCCTTGCTCCTGCATCATCCGGAGGCGGCGCAGAATCCGTTCTACCTGGCGATCCCCGAATGGGGCCGGGTCCCGATGATCCTGTTGGCTACCGCCGCCGCGGTGATCGCCTCGCAGGCCGTGATCTCCGGCGCGTTCTCGATCACGCGGCAGGCGATCCAGCTCGGTTTCATCCCGCGAATGCAGGTGGTGCACACCTCGACCGAAGCCATCGGGCAGATCTACCTGCCGTGGGTGAACCGCTTCCTGCTGATCACCGTGGTGCTGGTGGTGATCGGCTTCGGTTCCTCGAACGCGCTGGCCGGGGCATACGGCATCGCCGTCACCGGCACCATGGCGATAGACACCACGCTGTTCCTGGTGGTGGCGCGCCGGATGTGGAACTGGAATCTCGGCCGCGTCGTCGCGGTCGGGGTGGTGTTCCTGGTCATCGATCTTTCCTTCTTCGGCGCCAACACGCTGAAGATCCCCGATGGCGGCTGGTTCCCGCTGGTGCTGGGCGTGGCGGTGTTCATCATCCTCACAACCTGGCGGCGCGGGCGCGAGCTGGTGATGCGCGAGATCAAGCAGAGCGGTCTGGCGCTGGAGCCTTTCATCGCCAGCATCGTCGAGCATCCGCCAACGCGCGTGGCCGGCACCGCGGTGTTCCTCACCAGCAACGCGGAAGCCGTGCCGCACGCGCTGCTGCACAACCTCAAGCACAACAAGGTGCTGCACGAGCGCAACGTGATCCTGACCGGCGAGACGCTGGAGGAGCCGTTCGCCGAACCCGGCGAGCGCGTGCAGATCGAGGATCTGGGCCATGGGTTCTATCGGGTCACGCTGCGCTTCGGTTTCGCGGAAGATCCGGACGTACCCCGGAGGCTGGAGCGCTGCGCCGCGAGGGGGCTGGGCTTCGAGATGATGGATACGACGTTCTTCCTCTCGCGCGAAACCATCGTCGCCACCGAGCGCCCCGGCATGGCGCTGTGGCGCGACAAGCTGTTCGCCTTCATGGCGCGCAACGCGCTGCCGGCCACCGCGTTCTTCCGCATCCCGAGCAATCGGCTGATCGAGCTCGGCACCCAGGTGGAAATCTGATCCGGGAGACGAGAAGAGGGAGACGGCAGACGAAAACTTCTTCGTGCCACGCTTCCCGTCTCCCGTCTCCCATCTCCCATCTCCCATCTCCCATCTCCCATCTCCCATCTCCCATCTCCCATCTCCCATCTCCCATCTCCCATCTCCCATCTCCCATCTCCCATCTCCCATCTCCCATTGGCAACCCCACGCCATGAATGACTCCGCTGTCCAGGAACGCGTCCATCCCTCGCTGCGCGCCCTCGCGCTCGGCGCCATCGGCGTGGTGTTCGGCGACATCGGCACCAGCCCGCTGTACGCCATGCAGGAAATCTTCAGCGAGAAGTACGGCCTGCACGTGAGCAGCGCCAGCGTACTCGGCGTGCTGTCGCTGGTGTTCTGGGCGCTGCTCCTGGTGGTCACGTTGAAGTACGTGATCTTCATCATGCGCGCCGACAACAAGGGCGAGGGCGGCATCATGGCGCTGATGGCGCTGGCGCAACGCGCGGCACGAGGTCAGCCGCGATTGCGCTGGACAATCGCGGTGCTGGGCATTTTCGGCGCGGCGCTGTTCTACGGTGACGGCGTGATCACGCCGGCGATTTCCGTGCTGGGCGCCGTGGAAGGCGTGAAGGTGGCCGAGCCGTCGCTGGCGCAATGGGTAGTGCCGATCAGCGTGGTCATCCTGCTGGTGCTGTTCCTCGTGCAGAAGCGCGGAACAGCCGGTATCGGAGCGGTGTTCGGTCCGGTGATGTGCGTATGGTTCGCGGCGATCGCCCTGCTCGGCGTGCGTTACATCATCCGCGAGCCGCAGGTGCTGGAAGCGCTGAATCCTGTCCACGCGATCCATTTCTTCCACATGCACGGGCGCGGCGCATTCATCGCCCTGGGTGGCGTGGTGCTGGCGCTGACCGGAGCGGAAGCCCTGTACGCGGACATGGGGCACTTCGGCAAGCGGCCGATCCGGCTGGCCTGGCTGTGTTTCGTGCTGCCCGCGCTGCTGTTGAATTACTTCGGCCAGGGTGCGCTGTTGCTCGGCAATCCCGCGGCCGTCAGCAATCCGTTCTACCTGCTCGTTCCGGACGTGCTGCTGTACCCGATGATCGCGCTTGCGACGGTGGCCGCCGTGATCGCCTCGCAGGCAGTGATTTCCGGTGCGTTTTCGATGACGCGCGAATCCATCCAGCTCGGCTACGTGCCGCGCATGCGGATCGTGCACACCTCGCGGATGTTGTCGGGCCAGGTGTTCGTGCCGTGGATCAACGGCATGTTGCTGGTGCTGGTGGTGCTCGCAGTGATCGGTTTCCGTTCTTCGGAAAACCTGGGAGCCGCCTACGGCATCGCGGTCACCGGCACCATGGTGGTGACCACGCTGCTGGCATTGATCGTCGAGCGCCGGTTGTGGAGCTGGCCGTGGCTCGCGGTGGTCACGACCGCCGTGGTGTTCCTCTGCATCGACCTCTCGTTCTTCGGCGCCAACCTGATCAAGGTCGAGCACGGTGGCTGGTTCCCGCTGGTGCTCGGCCTGCTGGTGTTCGTCGTGATGACCACTTGGCGTCGCGGGCGCGAACTGCTGCTGCGCGAACTGCGGCAATCTGGGCTGGCACTGGCGCCGTTCATCGAGAGCATCGCCCGGCATCCGCCGCATCGCGTGCCCGGTACCGCCGTATTCATGACGGCCAACACCAATGCGGTGCCGCATGCGTTGCTGCACAGCCTCAAGCACTACAAGGTGCTGCACGAGCGCAACGTCATCCTGAGCGTGGAAACGCTCGAAACGCCGGTTGCCGAAGCCGACGAGCGCGTGGAGCTGCATGATCTCGGCGATGCCTTTTACGCGCTGACCTTGCGCTTCGGGTTTTCCGAGACGCAGGACGTGCCCACCGCGCTGGCCGCCTGCACGGTGAACGGCAAGGGTTTCGACATGATGGACACCACGTTCTTCCTGTCCCGCGAAAACATCGTGGCCAGCCCGCGCGCGGGCATGGCGCTGTGGCGCGACAAGCTGTTCGCGATCATGTCGCGCAACGCGCTGGCCGCCACGGCGTTCTTCCGGATCCCGGGCAATCGGCTCGTGGAGCTGGGCACGCAGGTGGAAATCTGAAGAGCGGAAATCGGAAATAGGAAATGGGAAATCGGCAGCGCCTGCAGATACGGCACGAAGTCCGGCAACTCGGCTGGTGCATGAGAGTGAATGGCAGTTCGTCCGCTTCTCCGATTTCCAATTTCCGATTCCCCATTTCCCGCTTTCCGGCATAATCCCCGCATGACGGAAACCCGCCTGAGCGACGCGAACGCCGATCGCGCGGAACTCGCGATCGAAGCTTCGATCCGGCCGCGCCGCTTCGACGAATACATCGGCCAGCGTGCGCTGCGCGAGCAGCTCGCGGTGTACATCGAGGCCGCGCGGGCCCGCAACGACGCACTCGATCACGTCCTGGTGTTCGGTCCGCCGGGCCTTGGCAAGACCACGCTCTCGCACGTCATCGCCAACGAGCTGGGTGTGAACCTGCGCAGCACGTCCGGCCCGGTGCTGGAGCGCGCCGGCGACCTCGCCGCACTGCTGACCAACCTGCAGCCACGCGACGTGCTGTTCATCGACGAGATCCATCGCCTCTCGCCGCTGGTAGAGGAAGTGCTGTATCCGGCGATGGAGGACTTCCAGATCGACATCATGCTGGGCGAAGGGCCGGCCGCGCGTTCGATCAAGCTGGATTTGCCGCCGTTCACGCTAATCGGCGCGACCACCCGCGCGGGCATGCTGACCAGCCCGCTGCGCGACCGTTTCGGCATCGTGCAGCGGCTGGAGTTCTACACGCCCGGCGAGCTCGCCGCGATCGTGCAGCGCTCGGCGAAGATCCTCGGCATTGCCTGCGCGGACGAAGGCGCGGACGAAATCGCCAACCGCTCTCGCGGCACGCCGCGCATCGCCAATCGCCTGTTGCGGCGTGTGCGCGATTTCGCGCAGGTGCGCGCGGCCGGCACCATCACGCGCCAGGCCGCGGTGGATGCGCTGGGCATGCTGCAGATAGATCCCTGCGGCTTCGACGATCTGGACCGCCGGCTGCTGCGCACGATCATGGAGCAGTTCGAAGGCGGTCCGGTCGGGGTGGAATCGCTGGCCGCCGCGCTCGCCGAGGATCGCGACACCATCGAGGACGTGCTGGAGCCGTACCTGATCCAGCAGGGTTATCTCGCCCGCACCGCCCGCGGACGGCTGGCCACCGCGCGCGCCTGGCGGCACTTCGGCTGGAATCCGCCCGGTTCGGCCGATCCCGCCATGAACCTGTTCGAATCGTCGAGGTCATAGATGATCGTGGCGCGACCGGGCGGCGAATCCGGGGGTATTCAACCGGTATTCAGTTGGCGGCTAAGGGTTTACTGGGAAGATACCGACGCGGGCGGCGTGGTGTACCACGCCAGCTATCTGAGATTTCTGGAACGTGCACGCACCGAGTGGTTGCGCGCGCGAGGCTTGGGGCAGACGGAATTGCGCGAGCGGCACGGAGTGTTGTTCGTGGTGCGCGAGATCACCACGGCTTTCGACAGGCCGGCACGGCTGGACGACGAGCTGGACGTGACGGTGCAGCCTGCAAGGCGGCGCAGCGCGAGCTTCGAGATGGAACAGAGCCTGCGGCGCGTGCCGGACGGAGAGATCCTGACGCGCGCGAAAGTGTTGGTGGCTTGCGTGGATGCCAAGAGCTGGATGCCTTGCCGCATTCCCGATGGCATTGTCAATCTGATGGGTGGGAATTCCTGAAGCGATGAACGGCGAACTCAATATCCTCGATCTGGTCCTGCACGCCAGCCTGCCGGTGAAACTGGTGCTGCTGATCCTGGTGATCTTCTCGTTCGCCTCGTGGGTGATCATCTTCCGCAAGTGGGCGATGCTGGACGCGGCCACGCGCGATGCCGACGCGTTCGAGCAGCGCTTCTGGTCGGGTGCGGATCTCGCCGCACTGTTCCGGGACGTCAGTGCACGCGGCGAGGAGGCCGGTGGCCTGGCTTCCGTGTTCGAGGCGGGTTTCCGCGAGTTCGCGCGCCAGCGCCAGCGGCGCGGTGGAGATACGCGCGCCGTGCTGGAAGCGTCGGAGCGTGCGATGCGGGTGTCCGGCACGCGCGAGGTGGACAAGCTGGAACACAACCTCGAATTCCTCGCCAACGTCGGTTCGATCAGCCCCTATGTCGGCCTGTTCGGCACCGTGTGGGGCATCATGGTCGCCTTCCAGGGCCTGGGCTCGATCAAGGAAGCGACGATCGCGATGGTGGCGCCGGGCATTTCCGAGGCGCTGGTCGCCACCGCGATGGGCCTGTTCGCGGCGATTCCCGCCGTGTGGGCGTATAACCGCTATTCGACGCGGCTGGAGCGCATCACGGTGCGCTACGACACCTTCCAGGAAGAGTTTTCCTCGATATTGCACCGGCAGATCACGGCCGACGAAAACGCTTGACGCCCCGGCCTTCGGCCCACGGCTGGATTTTTTGACATGCAACCGCTGCGAACCCGCAAACGCCGCAAGCTGAAAGCGGAAATCAATGTCGTTCCGTACATCGACGTGATGCTGGTGCTGCTGATCATCTTCATGGTGACGGCACCGCTCCTGAACCTTGGCGTGGACATCCATCTTCCGCAGTCGGCGGCCAAGGCGCTGCACGACGAAAAACAACCCGTGCTGGTGAGCGTCAAGAAGGACGGCTCGCTGTATCTCACGTTGTCCGGCGGCAAGCGCGAACCGATCAGCGACAAGGATCTGGAAGCCAAGGTCGCAGCGTTCGTGAAGGAAAACCCGCAGGTACCGGTGCTGATCGGCGGCGACGTGGATGCCGACTACGGCAAGGTGTACCAGGCCATGGTGCTGCTGCAGCAAGCCGGTGTGCCCAAGGTCGGTTTGATGAGCCAGCCGCAACAGCCGGCGTCGAACGGCAATGGAAGCAAGTAGCGCCACGCCGCGCGCGGTCGTGCTTTCCGCGCTGCTGCACCTGTGCATCGTCGGCTTCCTGGCGCTGGCGATGCTCAACTGCGCCGACTGGGAGAAGGTGACGGATTTCCTGCACCTGCCCAATCCGGTGGCCTGCGCCAAGCCGATCGAACCGCTTGCCGGCCCGGTGATCGAAGCGACGCTGGTCGGACCGGCAGCCGCCCCGCGGCCGAAGCACAGCAAACGCGCGCAGCCGACCAACCCGTCGCCGGAACAGCGCGAGTTGCCCAAGCCGGAACTGCCCAAACCCGCGCCGGTCAAGGTGCTGCCGCCTCCGCCGCAACACCCCGACATCAAGGATCAGATGAAGGTCGCCGAGATCGCGCAGGAAAAGGCCGACCAGCAGAAGGCGCAGGAGGAAAAGGAAAAGCAGCGCATGGCGGAACTGACGCGCGAGCAGGAAGCCGACCGCATCCTCAAGCAGCTCGAGAAGATCAAGGCGCAACGCCAGGCCACCGAGAAGCAGATCAGGCTGGCGCAGCAGAAGGCGCAGCAGCTCGCGGACCTGAAGAACACGCAGGAGCTGCCGAACGCGAACGACACCGTGCCCGAAGCCAGGCAGGCCATGACCGGCCAGAACGGCAAGAACAACGACGCCTACGTCGCCGCGCTGCAGAACGCGATCACGCAGAACTGGCTGCGCCCGGACAATATTCCGGATGGCGTGATCTGCCCGGTGGAGATTGTCCAGATACCCGGCGGTCAGGTGATTTCCGCCAAAGTATTGCCGAGTTGCCCGTTCAACGATGTCGGCAGGCATTCGGTGGAAGCCGCGGTGCTGCGCTCCTCGCCGCTGCCCTACAAGGGCTTCGAGGATCAGTTCCAGCGCCGGATCGTTTTCAACTTTACCGTTTTGTCTTCGCAGTAAGGATGGTTGCCATGCGAAACCGCAGATTCCTTTTCGCCCTGTTGCTGCTGGTCTGCGCCGGCCTGTTCGCGTCGCAGGCGCAGGCGCAGGGCCTGACCGTGCAGATCGTCAACGGCGTGCCTTCGGCGATTCCGATCGCGGTGGTGCCATTCGGTCAGAGCGCCGGTCCGCCGCCGTCCACCGACATCGCAGGCGTGGTGGCGATGGATCTGGACCGCTGCGGCAAATTCCGTTCGCTGCCTCGCAACGAAATCGTCGAGGCGCCCACCACCGGCGCCGAGATCAAGTTCCCGACCTGGCAGCAGCTGAAGCAGGACTACATCGTGGTCGGCCGTACCAGCGAGGTCGGCAACGGGGCGCTGCGCGCCGATTTCGAACTGTGGGACGTCAACAAGCAGCAGCGCCTGCTCGGGTTGTCCATCACGGGGCAGGGCAGCGACCTGCGCCGCGTGGCGCACCAGATCGCCGACCAGATCTACCAGAAGATCATCGGCGTGCGCGGGGCGTTCGATACCCGCATCGCTTACGTCACCGCGGTTGGAACGGGACAGAACACCCAGTACTCGCTGATCATCGCCGACTCGGACGGCTACAACCCGCAGACGGTGGTGCGCTCGCGCGAACCGCTGCTGTCGCCGGCGTGGTCGCCGGATGGCAGCAAGATCGCCTATGTGTCGTTCGAGCACGGCAATTCGGCGATCTACGTGCAGGATGTGACCACCGGTTCGCGCAGGCTGGTGTCCAACAAGCGCGGTATCAACGGCGCGCCGAAGTTCTCGCCGGATGGACGCAAGCTCGCGATGAGCCTGTCCTTCGAAGGCAATCCGGAAATCTACGTAATGGACCTGGGCAGCGGCGCGCTGACCCGCCTCACCAACAGTCTTTCGATCGACACCGAACCGGACTGGATGCCGGATGGTTCCAGCCTGGTGTTCACCTCCGACCGTTCCGGCAAGCCGCAGCTTTACCAGGTCCCCGCGACCGGCGGCACGCCGCTGCGGCTGACGTTCCAGGGGCAGTACAACGCGGATGCCTCGATCAGCTATGACGGCACCAAGATCGCAATGGTGCAGGGCAACGGAAACGTGTATCGTATTGCGATCATGGACAAGAGCCTGGGCGACCAGGTGAAGTTCGTCTCTCCAGGCAGCCTGGACGAATCGCCGAGCTTCGCGCCCAACGCCAGCATGCTGCTTTATGCGTCTACCGAAGGTTCGCACGGCGTGCTTTACGCCGTGTCGGCCGACGGGCGCGTACGGCAGCGGCTGGTGCTCAGCGATGGAGATGTGCGCGAGCCCGCCTGGGGACCGTATCGGCAGCATTGATGGACGGGTTACACCACCGTCCACCGGGCAGTATTGAAGGTAATCGAAACAAGCAACACAACCACAACCGATTTTTCCTCAACTTCGTTCTCGTACAAGGATTCGCCATGAACGCTAGCGTCCGCATTACCCTGGCCGCGTTGGTGTGTGTAGGTCTCGCGGCTTGCGCCAAGAAGCAGGAAGTAAAGCCTGTTCCGCAGGAACAGCCGCAGACGACGACCACCCAGACAACCACCGCCGGCCTGTACACCCCGGCCGATCTCGACACCGACGCATGCCTGCGTCAGCGCGTGGTGTACTTCGATTTCGACAAGAGCGACATCAAGCCGGAGTTCCAGCAGATCATCGCCTGCCACGCCAAGTACCTGCGTGACCGTCCGATGGCGCGCATGACCCTCGAAGGCAACACCGACGAGCGCGGCACGCGCGAGTACAACCTCGGCCTCGGCGAACGTCGCGCGAACGCGGTGATGAGCGCTCTGGAAGCCGACGGCGCTTCCGCTTCGCAGATCAACGTGGTGTCCTACGGCGAAGAGCGCCCGGTGTGCCGCGAGCACAACGAGGATTGCTGGTCCAAGAACCGCCGCGCCGAGATCGTTTACACCGCGAAGTAATCGCGGCGTGACACGATGAAGCTCCGCGGTTTGCATTGCGGCATCAAGGCGGCGGTCGCTCTGGCGGCCGCCGCCGTTGTCATGGGCGCGAATGCGCAGACGCTGAGCCTGGCCGAACGCGTCTCGCGGCTGGAACAGCAGCAGGCGCAACAGCAATCGCAGGGCGGCGGTGTCGCATTGGTCAACCAGGTGCAGGATCTGCAGGCGCAGATCCAGCAGATGGAAGGCCGCATCGAGGAACTGCAACACCAGGTCCAGCAGTTGCAGGAGCAGAACAAGCAGCAGTACGTGGATCTGGACTCCCGCCTGGACAAGCTGGAAGGCGGCAAGACGGCCAGCGCGCCGGCGCCTGCCGCTTCTTCCGCTGCTTCGTCCCTGCCTGCGGCGGCAGCGAGCGCTCCGACGGCTCCGGCGCGGCCCGCCGCTCCGTCAGGCCCGCCACCCGCGCCGACGGCGGACCAGAAGGCGGCTTACGACGCAGCTTTCAAATCATTGACCGGTGGCGATTACGTTGCCGCTTCTCGGGGTTTCCGCAACTACATCCAGCAGTACCCCGACAGTGCCCTGGCGCCCAATGCCTACTACTGGCTGGGCGAGTCCTACTACGTCACCACCAACTACCAGGTGGCGCTGGAGGCCTTCCAGCATCTCCTGAGCCATTTCCCGCAGAGCGAGAAGGCACCCGACGCCCTGCTCAAGGTGGGTTACTGCCAGTACGCGCTGAAACAGGTGCCGGCCGCCAAGGCCACGCTGGAGGCCGTGCTCAAGAAGTACCCGGGCAGCAATGCCGCCAACCTGGCGAAGGAGCGGCTGCGCCGCATCCAGTCGTCGGCCGGCTGAGGCAACCGCAGGTGAGCGAGGCCAGCCACAGCGCGGCAACCGCCGCCGCGACCGCGGATGTCGCCGAGCGGCTGCGCATCACCGAGATTTTCCACTCGATCCAGGGCGAGGCCGATGCCGCCGGCTGGCGCACCGTATTCGTCCGCCTCACCGGCTGCCCGCTGCGCTGCGTGTGGTGCGACACCGAATACGCCTTCCATGGCGGCCAGTGGCA
>DASSFA010000090.1:0-4580 GCA_035694895.1 Rhodanobacteraceae bacterium
GCGCTTGACCTCGCGCTCGCGCAAGGCCGGATGCCGGAACTCCGTGGTCGCCTGCGCAACGTGGGCGATGACGCCGCGCATGTGCCGGGCGTACGGGCGCGAGGCGCGCATCAGATCCTGCGCGCGCCGGATTTTCGAGGCCGAAACCATTTCCAGCGCGCGCGTCACCTTGCGGGTGTTCGCGACGCTCTTGATCTTGGTGCGGATTTCCCGTGCGCCGGCCATATGCGATTACCAGCTACCCGTCTTCTTGAAGTCGTCCAGCGCCGACTTGAACGTGCCTTCGATCTGCTCGTTCCAGTCGCCGGTCTCGACGATCTTGTCCATCAGCGCGCCGTGGTTGGACGCCATGAACTGGTGCAGCGCGTGCTCGAAGGGGAGAATCTGGTTGATCGGCAGGTCGTCCAGGTAGCCCTTCTCGGCCGCGTACAGCGAGATCGCGAGCTGTGCGATGGACAGCGGCGCATACTGCTTCTGCTTCATCAGCTCGGTGACGCGCTGGCCTCGCTCCAACTGCGCGCGCGTCGCCGCGTCGAGGTCGGAAGCAAACTGCGCGAACGCCGCCAACTCGCGGTACTGCGCCAGCGCCAGCTTCACGCCGCCCGACAACTTCTTGATGATCTTGGTCTGTGCCGCACCACCCACGCGCGACACCGAGATGCCGGCATTGAACAGGTCGGTCTCGAGGAAGATCTGGCCGTCGGTGATCGAGATCACGTTGGTCGGCACGAACGCCGACACGTCGCCGGCCTGGGTTTCGATCACCGGCAGCGCGGTCAGGGAACCCGTCTTGCCCTTCACTGCGCCGCTGGTTTCACGCTCGACGTAGGCCTCGTTGACGCGCGCGGCGCGCTCGAGCAGGCGCGAATGCAGATAGAACACGTCGCCCGGATACGCCTCGCGGCCCGGCGGGCGGCGCAGCAGCAGCGAGATCTGGCGGTACGCCCAGGCTTGCTTGGTCAGATCGTCATAGATGATCAGCGCGTCTTCGCCATTGTCGCGGAAGAACTCGCCCATCGCGCAACCGGCGTACGGCGCGATGTACTGCATCGTGGCCGAATCGGAAGCCGAAGCCGCGACGATGATGGTGTGTTCCAGCGCGCCGAACTCTTCCAGCTTGCGCACCACGTTCGCGATCGAGCTCTGCTTCTGGCCGATCGCGACGTAGATGCATTTGATGCCGGTGCCCTTCTGGTTGATGATCGTGTCCACCGCGGCCGCGGTCTTGCCGGTCTGGCGGTCGCCGATGATCAGCTCGCGCTGGCCGCGGCCGATCGGGATCATCGAGTCGATAGACTTGTAGCCGGTCTGCACCGGCTGCGACACCGATTTGCGCCAGATCACGCCTGGCGCCACCTTCTCCACCGGCGAGGTCTTAGTCGCGTTGATCGGGCCCTTGCCGTCGATCGGATTGCCCAGCGCGTCCACCACGCGTCCGAGCAGCTCGCGGCCGACCGGCACTTCCAGGATGCGACCTGTGGTCTTGGCGGTGTCGCCTTCGCGCAGGTGCTCGTATTCGCCCAGCACCACCGCGCCGACCGAGTCGCGCTCAAGGTTCAGGGCGAGCGCGTAGGTGTTGCCCGGCAGCTCGACCATTTCGCCGGACATCACGTCGTTCAGGCCGTGGATGCGCACGATGCCGTCGGACACCGCGGTCAGCGTGCCCTCGTTGCGCGCTTCCGCGGCGAGCTTGAACTTCTCGATGCGGCTCTTGATCAGTTCGCTGATTTCGGAAGGGTTGAGTGTGGTGGCCATTGTTTCGTTTCCTTGGTCGTGCGTCGCGGTTTGCAGCGCACGGGTTTAACTGAGTTTGAGAAACGGGAGACGGGAGGATGGGAGACGACCGGCGGTGGCGCGCTTTCCGTCTCCCGTTTCCCGTCTCTCGCCTCCCGGCTTTACTGCGCCAGCGCGCTTTCCAGCCGCGCCAGGCGTCCACGCACGGAGCCGTCGATCACCATTTCGCCGGCGTCTATCACCGCGCCGCCGAGCATCGATGGATCGAGCGCCTGCTCCAGCTCGATGTCGCGGTCGAAACGACGCTTCAATGCATCGCGCAAGCGCGCGGCCTCGCTCGCCTCCATCGGCGCGGCGCTCGTGACGCGCACTTTCAGTACGTGCTCGGCTTCGCGCTTCAACTGCTCGAACAGCGCGGCGATCTCCGGCAGTGCACGCAGGCGATGGTTCTCCGCCAGCGTTCCGATGAAGCGCGCGAACGGCGAGTCCGCCGGCTCGCCTTCCGGCAGGAACAGGCTGGCGAGCTGGGCCGGCGCGACGCGCGGATCGCCGAACAGCGGCGTGATCTGCGCGTCGGCAGCGACTTCCGCCGCGAAGGCCAGCTTGCCCGCCCACTCACCGAGTGCGCGTTGCTCCTGCGCAAGCTCGAAGGCGGCGCGTGCGTAGGGCCGGGCGAGCGTCAACGGTTCCATGCTCAGATCTCGGCGACCAGTTGCTCGATCAGCGCCTTGTGCGTATCGGCGTTGATCTCGCGCTTGAGGATCTTCTCCGCGCCGGCGATGGCGAGCTGCGCCACCTGCGCGCGCAACTCCGCGCGCGCGCGGTGCGCCATGTTCTCGATGTCGGCCTGCGCGGCAGCCTTCTGCTTGGCCGCTTCCAGCAGCGCATCGGTGCGCGCCTTGTCCACGATCTGCGTCGCCTGCTGGTTGGCGCGTTCGATGATCACCGCTGCTTCAGCGCGTGCGGCCTTGATCTCCTCGGCCACGCGCGCATCGGCATCCGCCAGTTCCTTGCGCGCGCGATCGGCGGCCTCCAGGCCTTCGGCGATCTTGTGCTGACGCTCTTCGATCGCCCGCGTGAGCGGCGGCCAGACGAACTTCATGGTGAGCGCGATCATGATGATGAACGCGATCACTTCGCCGATCAGGGTTGCATTGATTTCCATTGCGGTGCTACCTGCCTGGATTCCGGTTTCGCGACGCTTGCGTGCGTCAGTGCGCCAATGCCGCGGCGTGGGTCAACGCGCCCGACAGCAACGGATTGGCGAAAGCGAAGAACATCGCGATGGCCAGACTGATGAAGAAGTCGGCGTCGATCAGGCCGACCAGCAGGAACATGCGCCCCGTCAGCATCGGGCTCAATTCCGGCTGCCGCGCCATCGACTCGAGGTACTTCGAGCCCATCACGCCCATGCCGATGCAGGCGCCCAGCGCACCCAGGCCGATCATGAGGCCGGCCGCGATGGCGGTGTTGGCCTGGATGAGTGCAATCAGTTGTTCCATTTGAATCTCCCGGTAGAACGTCGGTGGTGAAAAGGAGTCGGGACGCGGCAAGGCCGCGTCAGTGATGCTGTTGTGCCATCGCGATGTAGGTGATGGCGAGGTACATGAAAATGAAAGCCTGGATCAGGATGATCAGGAGCTCGACGAAGCTCCATGCGACATAGCCGATCACCCCGAGGGGGTACCACAGCGACAGGAACTGGGTCATCAGGCCGGCGATCAGCATGAACAGCAGATCGCCCGCGAAGATGTTGCCGAACAGACGAAGCGCGAGGCTGACCGGCTGGGTCACCATCTCGATCAGGAACATCAGGATGTTGAAGGGCGCCAGCAGCACCTTCATGAAGATGTTCTTGGCCGTGAACGGGTGTGAGACGGCGCCCTTGAAATAGCCACCAACGCCCTTGCTCTTCATCCCGTAGAACAGGGTCAGGATCAGGACGGTCAACGACATCGCGAACGTCATGTTCACGTCGGCCGTCGGGACCGGGCGGAAGTGGGTGGCTCCGGTCGCTTCCGCCGCGGCCGGGATCAGGTCCACCGGCAGCACGTCCATGAGATTCATGAACAGGATCCAGAAGAAGATCGTCAGCGCCAGCGGGCCCAGGAACTTGCGGCTGCCGTGCCAGGCATCCTTGACCTGACCATCGACGAATTCGAGCGCGAGCTCCACGAAGGCTTGCCCCTTGCCCGGCACGCCGGAGGTCGCGCGGCGCGCAAACCACCAGAACCAGAAGAGGAAGAGGAAACCCAGCACGCACGACATGATCAACGTGTCGGCATGGAGCGACGCCAGGCCGCCGGCGGGCGACAGGGGCGCGTTCCAGAACGTCAGGTGATGCTGGATGTATCCGGTGAAAGACTCACCGCCCGATTCGGCACTCACTCATTCACCCTCGATCGTTGCGCCGCACGTCGCGCGCTGCAGGCGCAAGCGCCTTCAGCGTTTCAGCCCCAGAACAAACAGATTGACCAACACCGCGGCCATCAGGCCGACCAGCGCCGGCAAGGCCGGCAGCCGCCAGTACCCCAGGATCAGGCAAAAACCGACGATCACCACGATCCACTTCAGCAAGGTACCGAAGGCGAAGCGTGCCAGCATCGAGCCCGGCCCCGCCAACGCCGGCGCAAAGACACGCAGCGCCAGCAGGCCGGTTCCCGCAACTATCAGCAGACCTCCCGCAAGCGCCGCAATCGCCGCGTGAACACCCTGCACCAGGAACGCCGCGCCGGCAATGATGGCCACCAGTGCTTGCGCCAGCACCACTTGTAAGGCAAGCCGCCTGCCGGCGGCCAGGGAATTGTCCACGTCTCGATACCCGCCGATGCCGCCAAAACCTCTCG
>DASSFA010000091.1:0-2123 GCA_035694895.1 Rhodanobacteraceae bacterium
GACGAGCCCGCCCATCTTCGAATGGTCCAGCCCGCAGTATTCGGCGCACTCCAGGTGGAAGGTGCCGAGTTGCGTGGGCTTGAACCACAACTGCGTATAGCGCCCGGGCAGGATGTCCTGCTTCACGCGGAAGGCCGGCACGTAGAAATCGTGGATCACGTCCTGCGAGGTCATGGTGAGGCGCACCGGGATACCCAGCGGCACGTGCAGCGCGTTGATCTCGCGCTGCCCGCCCGGATGCTGCACCTTCCACATCCATTGCTTGGCGACGACGTAGATCGTCTGCGCGTTCGCCGGCGGCGTGTTGATGCGCACGAACAGGAACAGGCTCCAGACGAACATGCCGAGGAACAGCGCGAACGGCACCAGCGTCCAGGTGAGTTCCACCGGCAGCGTGCCGTGGCTCAGCGTGCGATCGATATCCTTGTTGCCGCGCCGGTAGCGGATGCAGAACCACCACATCACCACGAACACGCCGATCGCGACGAAGCTGCACAGGCCCACCATCGCCCACCACAGCGCATCCAGCGGGCCGGACAGGCTGGATGCCGCGGGCAGGTACCACTGGAAGCCGCTGTTCATGGCGCGGCACCTTGATCCCGCGCGCGCTTCGATTCGCCGCGGCGCAGGACGAGCAGCCATCCGCACAGCGCGAGTGCGCTGGAAATGCCGAGCCCCTGCATCACGCGATGGATCAGCAGCGTGTAACGGCCGGTGCTGACGTCATAGGCGCAGCACAGCAGGACGAGGCGATCCACGATGTTGCCGATCTTGCCGCGCGAGGCATCCACCAGCGCAAGCCGCAACGTTTCCGGCGCGAACTGCACGCCGAACAAGTATTGCGTGACGCGATCTTGCGGCGTAAGCACCACCACGCCGGTCGCATGCGCGTACTGGCCATCGCGCCGATCGTAAAAATAGCGATAGCCGATCGCTCGCATCAGCGGCGCGATGTCCGCCTGCGCACCGGTGAGGTAATGCCAGTGGCCCACGCCCGCGCCCGGATGTGCCAGCGCGTCGTTGCTCTGCGCGGTGTGCGCGTCGGCCGGGGTTTCCCGCGGGTCGATGCTGACCAGCACCACGTTGAACTCGTAGCCCGGTTTCAATCCGCTCCGGCGCACCGCATTCGCCACGCCCGAGCGCACCACGCCGCAGATGTTCCTGCAGTCGAAATAGCCCGGCACCAGCAGCGTGGGCTTGTCGTGCTGCAGCTGCTGCAGCGACACGTTCTTGCCGTCCGCGTCGCGGAAGCGCGCATCCAGCGGCACAGGCGCCCCGAGGTTCTGGTCGAAGCCCACGCGCTGCAACAGGTCCGGCGGCGCGCGCAGGTGGCTGGTCTGCGCCAAGCCGACGTTTGCAAGAAACGCAAGCGCGAGCACGCAGATCACCCGCCACAACCTCTTGGCGCTGCGCCGACTCACGGCCGCGCCCCGCTCGACGCCGATGCAGGTGCACCGTTTGTCCCCGGCCGCGACGCGTGCTGCTGCACATAGATTTCCATCGCGCGCGAGATCGGAATATGCGCGTAGTGGTGCCCCGCATCCGTCCACGCGTAATAGGAAAGCAGGCGCTCCTTCTGCGCGCGTAGTTGTGCCAGGTCGTTCTCCGGTGAGGGTTGCAAACGCGGCGGCGGCGGGATCGGCGCGGACCGGATCGCAACCTGGGCGTGGTACGGCATCGCCGCATTGCGCAGCGCGACGTGCAGCACGATCACGATGCCGATCACGATCAGTGCCAGCACGCCGCCGCTTGCCAGCACGCGACGGGTGGCGATCGCGGAAGGCTCATGGCCGAACGGGTGTTCGTGCTCAGCCATCGGTCCGCTCCATGGCCAGCGCATCCTCGATCCGCGCCGGCACTGCCGCGCGCGCCACGCGCAGTTGGCCCACGTACGCGCACCACCACAGCGCGCCGATTCCCAAGGGGGCGCACAGGTCGGTCCAGCGCAGTGCGAACCCGTGCGCGCGGAAACTCGGCACCACCAGCCAGAACGCGTCGGCAAGATTGGCGATCACCAGCATCGCGGTAATGTTGCGCATCCACAGCCGGCGCCGCTTCGCCCCCCGCGAAAGCAGCAGCACGAACGGAATCAGGAAGTGGAAGGCGATCAGGAACCAGGCGAG